>CAMBBW010000006.1 GCA_945863425.1 Lishizhenia tianjinensis | reverse complement strand
TGGTGTAATTTGATTGTTTGGAAAACGGCTTGTCAGAATCTGTTCAAATGAATTCATTTGCAAAAGTAGCGTAATTTTAGCGATTTCATTAAAAGAACCAAGCGATAACACAATAACGAAGTAATTTACCAATTACCATAAAAACACTGACCGAAATGATGGATACGCGTAAATAACCTAATACCAACAATAATGGATCTCCAATAATCGGAACCCAACTTAGCAGGGCGCACAAACTTCCGTATTGTGAAATGTAATGGCTGTATTGTTGTAGTTTGTCGGGGTTTAATTTGCTTTTTTTCAGCCAGTTAAGATTACCAAGCCTTCCCAGTAAATAATTGGTTAATCCTCCAAGACTATTTCCAATGGTTGCCACAATTACAGAAATGACGGGATCATACCCTGAAGCAATTGCTGCCGCCAACCCTAATTCGGAAGCAAAGGGAAGAATCGTTGCTGATAAAAAGCAACTGGCAAACAGGGAGAGGTAAATCCAATTATCCATAAATAAAAAAGGCCGGAAAAACCGGCCTTAAAAACTAGTGAAATCTAATTATTTTTTTATCAATTTTTTAGTAACTACTGAACCATTTGCTTCAAGAGTAACATAATAAATGCCTGCAACTAAAGTCGCAGTTTGAATTATTACTGAGTTATTTCCGTTTGTTAGATTGTTAAAAGTATTGGTTGAAATTGTTTTGCCAGAAACATCAGAAAGTGTGATTTTAGAATCTGCGCTTGTCGCTAAATCAAAGCTTACTGTTGCATCAGTTGTTGCTGGATTTGGGTAAATGGCAACTTCGTTAATTTCCGAATTAGCCTCAGTTATACTTAACGTTGGATCAAAGTTCAATGAAATATAGGGAGCTGTTGCCCAGCCAACATAATAATTAACAGCATTACCAGCTCCAAAAGGACCATACCCAACCGTTGATAAATCATCATTTCCTTTAGACGTTGACTTAAATTTAATTTTATCAGTTGCCGTTTGAAAGCATTTAACAATAATTAAGTATAGTTTTCCTGCCTCCAGGGTTACAGGAGAGCTAAATACAATATCCGTTGGAGTAGTCGTGTTTACTGTGGCAGGAATAGTATAAAACGCATCAATTATGAAAACATTATTTGGATCTTGGATTGTTGTTACTACTTCATACAACTCAATTTGTGTTTCAGTATTTGCAGTTGTTCCTGCGCCAAATAAAACTTGAATTCCATTTAATTGTTGGTTTGCAATACACTGATATATGTTCCCCATTCCAACTGTAGCATCTACGGTATTAAACCCAAAAGTCGTGCTTCCTGAAGTTGGATAGTTGTGTCCATAAATATTATCAGTCACTTTGAATTCATCTGAAAGTGAATTGTTTGTTTGGACACCTTGGTCCTGAAAATTAACCGTTAAAGCATAGGTGCCAACTTGGTCTGGAGTGTAGCTATTTACCGTCCAAACAGTATCCAATTGACCAGGAGCTAAATTAACCATCATTGAATCTAAATAAACACTTGTTGCCGCACGCGTCACTTCAAATTTGATGTATTTAGATACAGGAGCCGCACCCAAATTTTCAACGATTGCACCATAAATCATAGGTGAAACTTGAGTTAATGGGGTTGAATAATAATCGTATGAATTAATAACGTCGTTGGTGAAAGTTTTGGAGATGCTTACTTCATCCAAATAAGGCTCTATCAATTTTACATCATCAACAATCCAACCGTATCCACTTCCAAATTGAGAATCCGATGAATCACTTTTCCAACGAAAGCGAATCCTTGTCAATGCACTTTGATTAACAGGTATTGATTTTAAAACGGTATTTTGTATTGCCGGATCATTAGTTACAATTCCTTCGTTTAATGCATACGACACCCATGTTTGACCTCCATCCTCAGAAATTTCAACCAAAGTAGAATCAAAATTTAAATGTCTAAAACGTTGGTTAAAACTTAGTGTAATGTAATTCAATGGATATAATGATAAATCGATTGTGTCTGAAGTCACCCAAGTGTCTTGTGGAGTTACGGTTCCCGCGATCAAATACTGAACACCATTAAAAAAAGCAAATCCGTTACTTGCTGTCGTACCCGTTGTAGACAATGTACCCATATATTGGGTTACATCAGCCATTTGAGGGTGGGAGCTATTCCCGATAATAAATGTTCCCTGACCATTTGTGCCAATTGTCCAATCTTGCGGAACAGAAAAATCATTTTGCCAAATTATATCACCTCCATTTTTAACGGAAGAAATGTTGTTCACTGTGTTTTTTCCGAACTCCTTATCTGGATGCATAAGTGCTTTTTGAGTTGGATTCACATTGGTCTGAGCAAATGCCCCTGCCGTAAGTGCTACTAGTGCAATACTAAGTACAGATTTTTTCATATCAAATTAATTTTAGACTCAAATATACTGATTTCGAATTATTTTATTGAACAATCTTTCAAAAAAGGAAGGTTTTTTCTAGTATTCATCAATTCAGTTCCCGAAAGGGTACCAAAAACGATTTCTGCTTGGTGGTTTCGTGCCGTAGAAATGCATTGCCCCAGCGCGTCATAAATCACGCTTCCTCCCGAGTATTTCAAGACATTACCGTCTGTTCCTACTCGATTAACGCCTGCCACAAAACACTGATTTTCAATGGCTCTAGCTTTTAATAAAGTTGTCCAATGTTCTATTCTCTTTTCGGGCCAATTGGCAATATAAAGCAATAAATCGTATGCTGCTTTTTCTCCTTCCATTCGATTGCGAATCATTTCCGGAAAGCGTAAATCATAGCAAATTTGCAAATTGATTTTCCAGCCCTTCAATGTAACGATGGTTTCTTTTCCCCCAGCTGTAAAAAACTGATCTTCTCCTCCGAGTCCAAAGGATTTCCGTTTGTCATATTTAGTTATCGCACCATCCGGAAAAACGAAAACACCTCTATTATAAATTTTTTCTTCTTCGTTGATAATCAAGGAGGTATAAATAGCCGACTGAAGTTTGTTTGACCACTGTTTCAGAAATTCAATACCTTCTGATGCTTGCCAGTCTTCAGATAGTTTTTCTGTGTTCATGGTAAAACCTGTTTGAAACATTTCAGGAAGTAGGATTAAATCCACGTCAATTAATTCGTTGAAATAACTTTCATAGAGGGAAAAATTACCCGATTTATCCTCCCAAAGTTGATCTACTTGAATTAAACTAATTTTTAAATCTTGCATAATTTCTCAGCTGCTTGTTGAATGGTATTTTCATCTTTGGCAAAGCAAAAACGAAGCATTTTTCGGTCCTCACCATTTGCATTGAATACAGAAAGAGGTATGGTTGCCACTCCATGTTCTAAAACGAGTCTTTTAGCAAAATCAACATCATTTTCGTCCGAAATTTCCCCATAACTTGCCAATTGAAAATACGTTCCTTCACAAGGTAATAACTCAAAACGACTATTTTTTAGTTGATTACGAAAACCATCTCTTTTTTGTTGATAGAATTGACCTAATTCATGTACATTCACCCGATTCATATATTCGGCCAATGAAGCTTGTGCTAAGCTGTTGACACAAAAAACGAGGAACTGATGCACTTTTTTTATTTCATTCATGATCACCTCTGGCGCAACGATATATCCTATTTTCCATCCAGTAATATGAAACGTTTTACCAAAAGATGAGGTAATAATGGAACGTGCGCGTAGAATTTCGGAATAATTTACGGACAAATGCTTATTTTCAAACGTAATGTATTCATATACTTCGTCAGAAAGAACTAATAATTTCGGATTTTTTTGCACTAGATTCTCTAGTTCAACCATATCCTCCTTCCGCCACATAGTTCCACTTGGGTTGTGCGGATTATTGGTGATTATTAACCGGGTTTTATTGGTGACTAGGGAACGTATTCTATTCCAATCTGGAAGAAAATGCTCATTTAATGGAATTCGAACAGGCTTTGCTCCTGCTAAAATTACTGGCGATTCATAACAATCATAACTTGGATCAAGGATAATTACTTCTTCACCGGTATGCACCAAAGCCTGAATGGTTGTAAAAATTGCTTGGGTTGCTCCCGCAGTTACTAAAAGTTCGGATTGCGGATCTATCTTTCGATTGTATTGTTTGTAAACCAACGCGCTAATCTGATCCAACAATACCGGCAAGCCTGCCATGGGAGCATATTGATGAACGTTTTCGGAAGCCTTTTTTTTGATAATTTCTTCCAGAATTGGGTCAATTGGAAAATTAGGGAATCCTTGCGAAAGGTTAATGGCTTTATGTTCGGTTGCCAATTTGGACATTACTGTAAAAATGGTAGTACCCACATGAGGTAGTTTGGATTCGAAATTCATAGATGTAAAATTAACTGAATCGGTAGAATCTTGTGATGAATTGCCTAATTTATTTGCAGATGAGAATGAAATATTAAATGCTGATTGTAACGAAGATTTTGCAACAATCAATTCTGCAAATAGCTCAACGTACCATTTTTCATTTGGTGATAAGATTTCACCAAGTAGGCCAATTGTATGCGCATCGTATCAAATGCTTCTTCTGTTTCGGAACTGATTTCCTGCTTCTTGAGGCGCATCAGTAATTTCATGTACATGGCATGCAATAAAATTTCTATCGTGTTTTTGTCCTGTAAATTTGATTTTACCTTAAATTCTTCCAAGGTACTCACTGCCTGATTATTGAGCATTTTGTATTTTTCGTCGTTGTAAACCGTTAACAAAGTGCTGTTCAAATAGGAAAGCTCAATCACAAGGTCTTGAATATCTGCCAAATGACCTTTTAGTTCTATGCGTTGCGCTTTCATTTCTCGAATCAGGCCTTCGTACCACGCGCGGTATTCAGCGATTTCTGCTGCGTTATCGGTTATTGGCAAAACAGTATGTTGCACGATGGATTCTAAATCAAACTGAAACGCCCGAATGATGTCTTCCATTTGGTACATATATAAAATGTACTCTGCAATGTTTTCGTTTTGTTTTTGATGAGCCAACAACATATTATTTAAGATCTTTCGCTATTTCAGCTTGTTTTTCATTTAAGTAATTTACGAATTCTTTGGTAACATCCATACTGGATTCAATAAATCCAATTTGGCCCCCTTTACCGTGAATCAGTAAAACGTCAATTTTGTTTTTTTGTGAAAATTCCTTGGCAAATTTCTCTACTTTATTTCCAATAACAGTCATTTTATCAATGGCCTCTTTTTCCAATGCTTGTCCTTGGTTTTGTTGGTAATCCGCAATTTGTTTTTGCATCGCCTGTGCTTTTTGAGAAAGTGCCACTTGCTCATTTTCAGAAAGTAATCCTTGTTTCATCAACCCTTCATTTTTGGTGATGAACGCTTCAAATTCTCCTTGTTTGCGTTGCATTTCACCCTCATATGCTTTTTGTTTTGAGTTCATAAGAGAATCTTGCTCCTTGAAAAACACAAACTTCTCTTTCAGGGAATCGCTGTTGTAATAGGCAATTTTAATTCCTTTCATATCCCGTTTCTCAACCGTGGTAGTGGTTGACGGCGCAGGTTTTTTTTCAGAGCATCCAATAATGGTTAGTGAAACAATTGATGCAAGTACAAGTAATTTATTCATTTTTTTATGTTTTTATGTTGAAATGCCATTTCCCAATCCGTCCTCATTTGTATAAATCGAGTCAAGCAATTAGAGAGTAATTGTGGTGTCATCATATTTTCTAATTCATCCAGCGACATCACATCAGTTTCCCCAATTTTAAACACTTGTTCAAACTGCCCGAGTTCAATTTTAAGCAAATATTTTGCGTTGTAATTATGTACTGTAATCCGGTAATGTTCGTGAGGAATTTCTTTAATTAATCGCATTAAGACAAAAGTAATGGAAAAACTTAATTGATTCTAACAATTACTTTTATTTCCAACCATGTTTTGATAGTAAAATTTAATTACTTTTGCCTCGAAAACGTTAAAATATCAATCACGTATGTCAAGTAAATATCAAGTAGAAATTGACACGTTCATGGATCGTGTTAAAGCAAAAAATGGTGGAGAACCCGAATTTATTCAAGCTGTTCAAGAAGTAGCTGAAGCGGTTATTCCAGTAATTGAAGAAACTCCGAAATACAAAGCGGCTAAAATTTTAGATCGTATTGTTGAGCCGGAGAGAACAATCATTTTCCGTGTTCCCTGGTTGGACGATAATGGAAGTGTTCAGGTAAATCGCGGATACCGTGTTGAATTTAACTCAGCAATCGGGCCATATAAAGGGGGGTTGCGTTTTCACCCAAGTGTTAATTTGTCTATCTTAAAATTTTTAGGATTTGAGCAAATTTTCAAAAATTCACTTACTACATTGCCAATGGGTGGTGGAAAAGGTGGTTCTGATTTTGATCCAAAAGGAAAGTCAGACAACGAAGTAATGAAATTTTGTCAATCTTTTATGACGGAATTGTGTCGTCATATTGGCGCTGATACGGATGTTCCTGCTGGAGATATCGGTGTTGGTGGCCGCGAAATTGGATACATGTTTGGTCAATACAAACGTGTTCGTAATGAATTTACCGGAGTGTTAACTGGAAAAGCGCGCAATTGGGGTGGATCATTAATTCGCCCTGAGGCAACAGGTTATGGGACAGTATATTTTGCACAAGAAATGTTGGCAACAAAAGCAGATTCTTTCAATGGTAAAATTGTTGCGGTTTCAGGATCTGGAAACGTAGCGCAATATGCCTGTGAGAAAGCAACGGAATTAGGAGCAAAAGTAGTTACACTTTCAGATTCTGAGGGGTATATATACGATGCAGACGGAATCAATGCGGAGAAATTGGCATTCGTAATGGAGTTGAAAAACGAAAAAAGAGGAAGAATCTCTGAATATGTTGCAAAATACCCTGCTGCTAAATTTGTTTCAGGAAAACGTCCTTGGGAAGTAAAAGTGGATATTGCGTTACCTTGTGCTACTCAAAACGAATTGAATGGTGAAGAAGCAAAAGCATTAATTGCAAATGGAGTGAAATGTGTTGCAGAAGGGGCAAATATGCCATCTACACCAGAAGCAATTGCAGCATTCCAACATGCAAATGTACTTTTCTCTCCAGGAAAAGCGTCAAATGCAGGTGGTGTTGCAACATCTGGTTTAGAAATGTCACAAAACTCATTACGTTTGTCTTGGTCAGCTGAAGAAGTTGATCAACGTTTACACGGAATAATGGTTTCTATCCACGAAGCCTGTGTAAAATACGGAAAAGGAGCTGATGGTTATGTTGATTATGTGAAAGGAGCAAACATCGCAGGATTTGTGAAGGTTGCTGATTCAATGATTGATCAAGGATTGGTTTAGTTTAAGACGATCTAAAATATATTTAAAGCCACTCAAACGAGTGGCTTTTTTGTTAATTAGAAACAATTTTAATTTCTACTCGGCGATTACTAACTCGCTCCTCTTCTGTTTTTTCAGGTATGGAAAAAAGGGGTTGCGAAACACCAAATCCCTTGTAGCTCATGCGGGCGGGATCAACACCACTCTTTACTAAGTATAGATAAACTGTTTTAGCCCTTTCACTAGATAAATTGGCATAATCCTCAGGTGCACAGCAAATATGACCGTGTATTTCGATATTTAATTTTTTATTGGCGTTCATGGCCGCAAGTAATTCTTGGAGCACGCCAGCTGATTGGGGCAATAAATCAGCAATTCCGGGATAGAAATTTAACGATTTCAAGCGAATTTTTTCACCGACTTTTCCAGTTGTTATTTGTGAAGACACACTTTCTTTTTTGGGTATAATTGCACTGGAAGATTTTGAATCATAGATAATTACAACCTTTCTGTTTTCAGTATTCTTTTTAGTAAACAAGAATTCTTCTCCAAAGGCATAATTTTCACTAATTAATTTTGGTTTAAGTTGATTTACAACGGATTCTATTCGCTTTTCAGCCAACCATTTATTGTAGGTAACGCTTCCGCACGTGTCCGTGTAACCATGAATTGACTTAATGGTTTTCCCCGAATTTTTTAGTTCAATTAACTGACCACGCGATTTTTTGGAAAGCGTATACTGATCAAACCCAAAGTAAACAATAAGACTATCTTGTGCGTAAATAGAGTAATTAATACAAACGAGAAGAACGAGAAGAATTTTTTTCATACTCCTTTAAATGGATTCCGGTCAAATGGTTACATCATCTATTTTCTTGCAAAAATTCTTTCCATGATTCAAACTGTTCTTTTTTCATTACCCGAGGAAATTTGGTTTGAGACCCCGCTTTTCCGAGTGAGTTCAGATAGGTGTAAAATTGATTGGCATGTATGACAACAGGAATGGGTTTTTTTAAGGTGTATTTCCGAGCATATGCATAATCATCATTTAGTTCCCCGAGTTTTTTGTCTATAAGGCTCATTAATTCGTTAGCATCTACAGATTCTGCCTTGTCTGTTCCAAAATACCAATTATGCATGCTTGATTCTTCATCTGCACCGATAGAAAACTCCGTTAATTCTATTGATAAATCTTTTGAAACAGCCAATACAGCTTGGTTGATATTATCCAAGGTAAGGTGTTCTCCGCACAAGCTTAAAAATTGTTTGATGCGACCGGTTATGATAATTTCTCTTTCGGAGACATCCAAAAAACGAACTAAATCCCCAATCATGTAGCGCCAAAGACCCGCATTTGTTGTTATCACCAAGGCATAATCAACACCTTCGGTTACTTCACTCAGTGAGTACGCTATGTGTCTGTTTATTAGTTCACCAGATTCATCAAAAAAATCAGAATTGAAAGGAACAAATTCATAAAATATTCCCGTATTCAACAGCAACCTCATTCCTTTTCGTTGAGTAGAAGCTTGATAAGCAAAATACCCCTCACTCGCTAAATAAGTGTCTAATAAAAATAATTTTTTTGAGCTAATTTTTTCCAATCGCGCTATGTAGGGCTCCATAAAGACCCCGCCATGTACATATACTTGAAAATTTGGCCACATTTCTTGTATTGAATTCAATTGATAGTGTTTTACAATCTCTTCCAATAATAAAATACACCAACTAGGAATACCAACCATAGCTCCTATGTTCCATTTTGGGGCTTTTGCAACAATGATTTTTAATCGTTCATCCCACTCTTTTATTCCCGTAATTTGATTTCCTGGTCGCGTAAATGGTGTGGCTACAATTGATGTATGGTTTTTTAAAATACCACTCAAATCACCTTCTATATGCGTTTTCTTTTTAACTAATTTAGTACAACCCCCAACAGTTAAAACTTGAGTAGAATAAAAAGTTTCCGGTAGATCGAGTTCATGTAATATAGATAGTTGCCGAATACTGGATTTTTGAAATGAACGTATTGTTTTGTGTGTAACAGGTATACGTTTACTGGGAGAACCGGTTGTTCCTGATGACAGAGCATAATATTTAATTCGACCGGGCCACGTATGATTCTTTTCTCCCGCAATTGTTTTTGTGAGCCATTTTTCATAAAACTCTTCATAATCCGTAATCGGGACAGCTAGTTGGTATCCATTCACTAACTCTTTGTTAGAAAGAACAGAATGAAAATTGTGAACCAATCCAAATTGGGTGTTTTTAGCGAATTCTACTAATGATTCAAGTGTTTCAATTTGAATGGTATATTCCTTTCCCTTGTTTTGGTTTTTCCGGTAACTGATTTCAGTTGATTTCTTAATTAACTTTCCAATAATAGGCATGCGTTCAAATGGCTCTGATTTATATACAAAGATAAATAAAATGCGCTACCGAATGATATTCAAGTGTTTCCCTCTTTTTTATGAAGGTGAAAATAAAATTAGTAACTTCCACCTGTCATTTATGCAATTAGATTTTTATAAACGCCCTTTTCTGCACGTTTGCATCCCTTTTATTACAGGGTTGTTCTTTGTTTTCACAACCGCTTCGTTTGTTTACTCACTCATTCTTTTAGTTGTAATTTTAATCGTAGCAACCTTTTTTTGGAAATATGTCACGACCAATTTTGGGTTTTTTCAATACTGTACTGTTTATATTATTGGGTTTTTACTCGGCTGTTTTGTTGCCCTTCTTCACAAAGAAACCCATGCTTCATTTCAGAATTCTGGTTATGTAAATGGAAATTTGGTGCAATTGGAAATTACGGAATTAAATAGGGGAACAGGAGACTGGAACAAAGCAATTGGCCGGGTAAATACCGTTTTTACAAATAAAGGACAGGTCGCCTGTGATAATGATGTGCTATTATACATCAATAAAGACGCCACCAACATTCGAAAAGGGGATGTTTTACTGGTTGGAGCTGAATTCACCCCAATTAAAAACAAACATAATCCGGGTGAGTTTGATGCGGAATATTATTGGAAATCCCGCGGAATTGATGTGACCGCTTTTGCCTGCAGGGATGAAATTAGTTGGATTGATGAAAAAAAGTCGTCAATTGCTGCGCGGTTTTTAGATGGGTTTTCAAGCTATTTACAGGCGGCCTTGCATGATAATTTAAGTGGTAACGACCTAGCGATTGCTCAGGCATTGATTTTGGGAGATAAGTCGCTGTTAGATACCGAGATTAAAAATGCTTTTACTAATACAGGGGCAATGCACGTTTTGGCTGTTTCAGGAATGCACGTTGGACTAATCATGTATCTGTTTATTACTGTGTTTGGTTTTTTTCCTCGATTTATCACAAAAAAACAAGCGACATGGGTTGTTGTCATTTTTCTCTGGATTTACGCCCTAATCACGGGTTTTTCAGCAAGTGTAATCCGTGCGGTGCTTATGTTTACTTTCGTTGCGGTGTCACAAGTAAGTGCCAAACAATATGACTCCCTTAATTCGTTGTTTTTGTCTGCGTTTGTATTATTGGTGCTCAATCCATTGTATCTATTAGACATCGGTTTTCAGCTTTCTTACCTCGCAATGGTCGGAATCTTCTTGTTTTATGATAAAATAGAAAAATTACTTCAGTTTAGGCATGCGCGCTTGAAAGAATTGTGGCAAGGAACGGCGTTGGGATTTGCGGCGCAGCTGATGACCACAGGCATTTCATTGTGTTATTTCCATCAATTTCCAAATTATTTTGTGTTAACTAACTTAGGATTGATGTTCTTTTCCACAATTATTATGGGCTTTGGTTTTTTACTCTTTGTGATTAAATGGGTGCCGGGATTATCTAAATTTATTGGAATCATTCTTGGGTTTTCTGTTTTCGGAATGTACTGGATTGTACAGCAAATCGAAGCGTTGCCGGGTGCTGTAGCTTATGGTTTTTCTGTTCCATTATGGCTAGTATTAGTAATGATGTTGCTGTTTATTTACCTAATTTTATATGCAGAAAAGCGAAAGCAATTACTGGTCGGTTATTCCCTTTATTTTTTGTCTGTTATTTTTATTGTTTATGAACGAAATGCGAACATGACTAAGTCAGAATTGTGTGTATTCAATCACAACCAATTAGTAATTGCGTTAAAAAATAAGAATGAAATACATTGTTTTTATAAAAGCAAACCCGAACAGGTTGCAAAAATACATTTATTGATAGAATCCTATGCTAAGCAAAGTCCAGGAAAAATTTTCTATCATCCAATCGATAAAAAAACAATTCAATTTAAAACGGGTAACCAAACTCTAAACATCAATGATGCTGGTAAATTTGTTAGTATGGATTGGAATAACCAACAATATGAGATTTTGTACAAACCAGAAATCTCTCCCAACTCTTCAATTTTTATGCCGTGGGTGCAAAATGGAGATGGACATTTATTGAAAAATGGTGCACTTGTTTTAAAATCGGCCTTGTGATTGCTGATCTAGATATGACTGTAAAATCAATGTAGCGCTTACCTTGTCAACTAATTCCTTACTTTGCCGTTCTTTTTTCCCTTTGCCGGATTGAGAAATAGCATGCGCAGCCATTTTAGAAGTAAAACGCTCATCCACTTGAACAATTTCACATGATGGAAATGTTGCTTTTAACACCAAAATTAGTTGATCGATATTCGCATTTATCTCAAACAAACTATTGTCTAATCGTTTGGGCTTACCTAATACAATTGTACCTATTTTTTCACTGGGAATCAATAATTGAAGGGTTGGAAGTAGGTACTTACTCTCAACGGTGCTATGTCCAAAAGCAAAAATACATGCGTCGTCTGTGAGTGCCAGCCCTGTTCGCTTTAGACCAAAATCCAATGCAATTATTTTAGCCATTAAATTAGTGCGATTGAATTGAAGTGAGCCAATCACCCATCAATTTAAGTACGGCGGGTTGAATCGTTTGTTCAATAGTTTCGTATTCTGTGATATTTCCGGTTTCACATTCCTGAAATAAGTGATTTAAAAGGGCCAATTCTTTAAACACCAAACTTTTACTTGATTTTGGAATGTGCATTTCCATAGCGCTTAAGTTTTCTTTTGGAGGCACTTGCAAATCGTTACTTCCATTTAATGCAAGCACATGACAGTTTACTTTTTCTAAATCGTTTTTTGGGTCGTATTTTATGAAATAAAACATCCACGGATTGCAAACATTGTTCAATGCTTCTTGAATTAGTTCTTCTTTTGAATTATAACCAGCTAAATCTTTTTCTTTTGCATTTTTTAGAGACTTTCTTACTTTTTTTTCAATAATGGGCCTAGCCGTTTGTAGCGTTTTTTCTTCAATTACAATCTTGTATATCTCTCGGTTAAATCGTTGGATGGATTTATTCATTTTTTCTGAAACACCACTCGCTTTGTTAATTAGAAACTGTTGTTTTAAAAGTAAATCACCTCCCGGAATAGCTGGTCCAGCCATTAAAACAACCGAATGAATATCTTTTATTTTTGCTGCCAACATTACCGCAATCATGGCTCCTTCGCTGTGTCCTGCTATGCTAATTTTATCCTTTTGAATTTTTGGGTTGCTTCTCATGAAATCTAATGCGCTTTCTGCGTCAGAGGCCAATTCAACAGAGGTTGCAGAAGCAAAAACTCCTTTGGATTGACCCGTGCCTCGATCATCATACCGCAACACCGCAAATCCTTGATTCGTTAAAAAATCAGCGATTATCCAAAAGGGTTTGTGACCTAAAATTTCCTCATTTCTATCTTGAGGTCCACTGCCGCTAACTAAAATCACCGCCGGAAAAGGCCCATCTCCTTTTGGTAGGGTTAATGTGCCGGCTAAAGGAAATTTTTCAATAGAATTTTCAAATATTACTTCAGTTTCAGTGTAGGAAAATGGACCCTTTGGTTCTTGAGGTCGATTCGCTTTTTTTACCACAACCGCTTTTCGCGACAATAGTAATTTTGCAGTAAATTCTCCTTGTTTAAACGACCCATCTATGGTATCGTTTTTAAGTGTTCCAGTATAAGAAACACCTAAGTTTTTAACTTCAAAAACGAATGTGCCGCCTGAAAATTCCACCTTTGTAGCAGGTATATCTTTTGCTCCTTGATCGGGACTATCTAACTTTCCAGAAAAACCAATTGCTTCTTGAGTAACATGTATGTCCAAGCGTAATTTTTTTCCAACATCTAGCAGCCCGTGCCATGTTCCGGTGATCGTTTGACCGTAAAGTGAGCCAATTGACCAAAAAAGAATAATCCAAAAAAGTACTTTCATGTTTTTTTATCAAAAGTAAGTTCAATTCTGAAATCTTTGGCGGTTAGTAAATAATTTTTATATATTCACATCAAAATTAAGTTATTATGAAAAATATATTGTTTTGTTTAAGTCTTTTATTTATTTCTTATTTGGGGCATTCACAAGTTGTTGTATGGCAGGATGATTTTGAGTCTCCCTCAAACTGGAATTTGAACCAATCAACAGGGATCAATGGGATTGATGCCAATTCTTGGTTTATTTCAGATGCAGAAGGTGGTGTTGCTGTTGGTGGATGCGGGCTTGCAACCAACGGAAATAAAACGCTGCACGTGGGGTGTCAGGGATCTTGGTGTGTGGGTGCGGGCGCAACATACAATGCGGGCGACGGGGGGTTAGGTTTCATTGATGCTACAACGCACACAAGAGCGGTTTATGCAAACGTAATTAATACTTCAAACAGTCAAAATTTGTGGATCGAGTTTGATTATATTGGGGTTGGTCAATCTGGTTCAGACTTTGGAAAAATAATCTACAGTATTGATGGCGGAAATACTTGGTTGAGTATGCAAACTATTTCTCCTGCCCCAACTTGTGGAAATGGACAAGGGTTATGGACTCTGTTTTCAGCAGCTTTACCTCAATCCTGCATGAATATTCCGAATTTAAAGATCGGTTTTGAATGGGTGAATGATAATGATGGAGCAGGAACAGACCCGTCATTGGCAATTAATAATCTGCGAATTCTTTCTCCAGGTCAACCAACAGTATTTGCCGGTTTTACATCTAATGTAAATCAACTTTGTCAAGGGGGGTGTGCAGCCTTCACCAATTCAAGCACTGGTGCACAAACCTATGCTTGGGATTTTGGTAATGGTGTAGTTTCCACTCTTCAAAATCCATCAGCTATGTGTTACGATGCTCCAGGAAATTATGTTGTTCAACTAGTTGCTTGTAATGCAATCACTTGTGACACATCTTCCCAAGTGATTAGCGTTTTACCATCGCCTAATATTGGGTTGGAGTTTATCAATGGTCAAATTACTTCCTTGCAATCAAACGCTTTATATCAGTGGCTTTTGTGTCCATCCTTAACTTTGATTCCCGGTGCTACATCCGTTCAATATGCCCCACCAATAAATGGTCAATATGCGGTAATTGTTACTTTGGCAAATGGATGCTCAGATACTTCTGATTGTATAATTATAGATCAATTAGGAATAGAAGAATCACAATTGGAGATTTCAGTTTTTCCAAACCCCGGAAATGGAAGGTTTGTGTTGTCAGCTAATGTTGCTTTAATAACGGCTACAGATCCAAGCGGAAGAAACGTGGAGTTAATTAGAGAGGGAGATTCTATATGTATTCCGGAACGTTTCAGCGGCTTGTTTTATGTGAGTATTCTGAATAATCAAGGAAGCACGCACGTGGTAAGTTATATTAAAGAGTAGTTTACGATTCAGGGCATACTTGCTAATTTTTGTAAAATAAGTTAATCCGGGTAAATCAAGAATAAAACACAACGCTTTTCCGTTATATTTGTTGAGCCAAAAATAGTTATATGAGAACAAATCACGAGATAGATTATTTCATCAAAGGAGAGGAAATGCAATTTGTGGAAATCGAATTAGATCCACAAGAAACGGCCATTGCCGAATCTGGTGCGTTTATGTACATGGATGATGGTATCCAAATGGAGACAATTTTTGGAGACGGTTCCCAACAGCAACAAGGGTTTATGGGTAAGTTGTGGAGTGCTGGAAAACGGCTATTGACCGGAGAAAGTTTATTTATGACAGCCTTTACGCATACGGGTTTTGGTAAGGCACGAGTGGCTTTTGCTTCGCCTTATCCAGGAAAAATAATCCCCATTGATTTGCAACAGTACAATGGAAAAATCATCTGTCAAAAGGATTCATTTTTGTGTGCCGCAAAAGGAGTTTCTGTTGGAATTGAGTTTCAACGAAAACTAGGTACGGGTTTATTTGGTGGCGAAGGATTTATTATGCAAAAATTAGAGGGAGATGGAATGGCTTTTTGTCACGCCGGAGGCCATGTCATGAGTAGAAAATTAAATCATGGCGAAGTGTTGCGCGTTGATACGGGATGTATTGTGGCTTATACCCAAGATGTTGATTATGATATACAATTTGTCGGCGGTATAAAAAACACGCTGTTTGGCGGAGAAGGGGTTTTCTTTGCAACATTAAAAGGGCCGGGAGAAGTTTGGCTTCAAACTTTACCAATATCTCGTCTCGCTTCTCGAATATTAGCTTATGGTACTACGCAGCGAAAAGAAGAGGGCGGTATTTTGGGAGGATTAGGGAACATATTAGATGGCGACGGAAGATAGTTAAGTATATAAAGGTTTAACTGCTGGCATAGTTTTAGCAAAGGGTAATATAATTAAATGAATAACGTGAAAAAATGGTTGAAAGGTATTTGGATTTTTCCCTTGTTAATGGGGTTCAGTTCATGTATTGAAATTATAGATGATTTATCCATGAACCTAGACGGATCGGGAACGTTTAAATACACGGTGAACTTGAGTTCTAGTAAATCTAAAATTAACACCATTTTAAATTTGGACAGTTTGGATGGTAAAAAAGTCCCAAAACTACCTGAAATCAAATCAAAAGTCGCAGAATTTACTTCTTTAATAACGAAACAACCGGGAATTTCAAATGTGAAAGTAGAAACGAAGTATGATGATTATATTATTAAATTTCAATGTAACTTCACTAATGTTTCAGCTTTACAAGAAGCATTAAAAAATGTAATTACCACACTTGCCATAGACAAAAAAGGATCTGTTGATTATGCTTATAACTGGATTTCATGGTCTTCAACAAAATTGCAACGTTCAATTCCTGAAATTTCCCTGCAAAAGGTATCTGAAATAAAACAAAGTGAATTGGATTTACTTCGAACAGGAAGTTACACAACCATTTCTCGATTTCAAAAACCGGTTGAAAAAACGGATAATCCAAATGCTACTATTTCTTCAAGCAGAATGGCCGTAATGCTCAAGGCAAATGCTTATTCCTTGACAAAAAACCCTAAAATTTTAGAAAATACAATTTACCTCAATCAGAAGTGAGCTTTGTGTGCTTGAAAAATGATTAACTTCGTATAATTGTTCGGTTTATCTTAAATCTCTCACATGAAAAAAATTCTATTTGCTTGTTCATTGTTTGTTGTTTCAACTGTTGTTGCTCAAAAGTCAGAGGAATTAATACCAAGCGAAGCAATCACTGTTTTTAGTTTAAACAATATTCAGTTATTGCAAAAAATCTCCATGGATCAATTGGTTCAATATGATTTTATGGAGGAACTTCAGCAAGAATTATTTGATGGTTCAACCAATAACAAAACGATTAAAGATTCTGGACTCGATTTTGATCAGAAAATAAATATATTTTTAGGGAAAAACCCAGATTATTCTATTTCTGGTGTGTCTTTTGGTATTTCAAATATAACTAATTTATTTACTGTTTTTGATGACTTTTCCCCAGTAGAATCCCCTTATAGCGGTGTTGAATGGCATGATTCGTATTTCAATAATTTGCTAATCAAGGGAAAAACAGCATTATTAATTCGCGTTGAACCAAATGAAAAAAAAGTAGACAAGATAACGGATTCTATCTGGTACGCCAGAGGAAACAATAGCCCATGGGAATATGATTTTGAAGAAGAGGCGGTTGAAGAACCGTATGATGAGGGCGACACCTTAGAGGTTAAAATTGATGAGGGTTATGAGGTGAATCCAGAAGATGATTTTTCAGACACCTCCGAGAACTTAATGAAGAATTACTACGAATTACGCGATAGTATTCAGTTTTCCCTTCAATTGGATTATGAAAAACTGGTTTTAGATGAATTATTTATTAATAATAAAAAATTAGTTGCAACGGATAGTCGATTTGCAGAACAAATTTCCCATAATTCGGAAGGGACATTTTATTTTGATTATTCCCGTAAAATGGAAAAAACACAAGGACTTGCCTATTTCAGCGGTGTTGTTCCAAGTATTTATTCAGATGTGAATGAGTTATATGAAGGAAATATAATTACTGGAGATCTTGTTTTTGTAGGTGATCACATCGAATTTCAAGTCGTTACCAAGTATAACAAACAACTCGGTGAGATTTATGTTAGTTTAGCAGACGCAAAAATGGATCCTGCGGTAAAAAAATATATCCCCCAAAGTTCTCCCGCCTTTTTTGTATACAAGGTAAATATGCGTGAGGCATACGAAAAAGCATATGAAATCATCATGCCCATACTCTCTAAAGAAGAAAACAATAATCGGTTGTCGGCAAACGTAATGATGCTTGATTTAATGAATGAATTCATTAATAAAGACGCCCTATTCGATACCTATCGAGGAAGTGTTTTTGGAAGTTTTAACGGAGTAAAAAAAATCAAAACAAAAAAGATTGAGTTTATTTATGACGAAGAGACATACGATTATTATGAAAAAGAAACAGAAGCAGAGGAGGATATGCCGGTTTTCACTGTTGGAATAAGCACGAAAAGGCCTGACATTCCTGAGAAAATATTGAAATACATGACTAAAATTTTATCAACCAGGAAAGACGGCCATATTCAGTATATAAACAACGTTAAAGGCAGTGAATATTATGTTATGGATAAAGCAATATTGAATTCTGCTCCATTATACATGATAAATAAAAATGGGGTGTTTATTTTGACAAATGACGAAGATCTTGCAAAAAACTACACCAATGGATACGAAAAAAAGGCCATTACCTCTAAGGAATTAAAAAAAGCAGCACAGGGTGGAATGATGTACGCTAAAATCGATTTAAATTCAACCGTTAATTTATTTCCAAGAGATATTTTTTCCCCGAAAGAAAATGAAATTATTGATGCGCTTCGCGGTAAATCCGGAACAATGGAATTAACCACGTCTAAGACACTAAAAGAACAAACGAATTTGAATCTAACCTATGATTTTGTTACAGGAAAAGAAGGAACAGGTGAGCACGTCTTGGATATGATAAATGCAATTTATATTCTCACAAAATAACTAAATGGCTAAAAAGGTTTTCTTTATTTTTTTACTTGCCCTCTCCTTGGGCGCTTTTTTAGTTCTAAAGCCTTTTTTTTCAGAAAAACCTGCCGCCCCAACCATTGAGGACCGATTGCCAGATGAAGAATTTATTGGTAGAGTTAAACTCATTGATTTTGCTCGAGAATCAGAAAAAATAACTGAAAAAAACCAGGTTTCAGTCAAAGATTTTATTGCTCATGACTTTTTATTGAGCCAAAGTAAAAATTATGGAATAGACCTTAGAAAACATTCCTATGTTTTTGGAAATAGCAAAGGAGAGTTTGGTTTAATTACCGAATTAACCGATAGTTCCAAAGTAATGGCGGGAATAAACCGCTTGAAAATCATTTATCCCATAAAAGACACTTTAATTGGCTCCAAGAAAGTATATGTATTGAAAAAGGAAAAATTATACTTTTATTATGATAAATCTTATGCATTTATCTACAAAGGCAATCAGATATCTTCCAAATTTAAACGCATTGTTGACGCTAAATTAAATGATCAAACATCAACGTGGAAGGCCTTCTTAAAAGATAACACCTTTAAAAAAGACTTTTTTGTTATTAGCACACAATCTAAACGACTTACTGAATTTGGACTAAATAAAGCACTGCTTTCCATTCATTGCGATTCGAGTCATTTTTTAATAAAAACGGCCATCAATCGTAAATTCTCTTTAAACTTGAGTATCAAAGAGAAAGGATTTGGTTTCAAACCAAGCGATCAGACATCAAGTCTTTTAAATTTACACCTAGACATTACGAAATTTCGAGAAAATACGGATGATGAATTTTTGATTGCTATTAATAAACTAGCGAAACGCATTAGTTTTCCAACCACTGAATTTTTAAATGCTTGGGAGGGAGATATTTCATTTATTCAAGGTGGTGTAACTTCCATTTCAGAAACGTATATTGAAACGCAGATGGATGAAGAGTTTAATCCCATTGAAGTCCGAAAATACAAAGCGATTTCTGTTCCAAAATATGCTATTATGCTCTCCTTGAACGACAAGAAAGAATCTTTTTTTCAATTGTTAAATACTAAAGGAATCCTAACTCAGGATGGGTCAAAATCGCGCTTTTTGTTTTCTCCTCCTCTGGCGCGCAAAGAATATGAAAATTATACAGTTTTCAATTCGGGAGATGCTTTCCCAGAAATACAAGAAACAACTACAAACTCAGTGTTTCATACTTGGAGTGGAAAAAGATATCAGTTCGACCTCCTTGGGCTTGAGGAACAATCGTTGCTCGGTGAGTTTAAAGTACATTTTTCAGATGTCATAAACTATTTAAAATATAGGTAGCGTTACGAATAATTTGTTATTATTTCATTTTTTCGTTACTTTTGAACGAGACACATGATAAAAATTACCTTTTTCTTTTCTTGCTTCCTACTTGCTTTTGGGTTTTCTGCCCAAGTAATTATTAACGAAGGGTGTAATAAAAATTTCCAGACAATTGTAGATGAGGACGGCGATTTTCCTGATTGGATTGAATTGTATAACGCAGGTTCACAAACTGTAAATTTAAACTCGTTTTCGTTAACGGATAATTTAGTTTATCCCAAGAAGTGGGAGTTTTTGGGTGTTTCAATGGCTCCTGGTGAATTCAAAACGGTTTTTTGCAGTGGAAAAAATCGGATGGGCGGAATTCCGTTCCAATTTGGGCTTTCACAAACGAATTATAACCCTTCAGTTGGATGGAATACCCACACACTTGCAACTCCTTTTCAATGGGATGGATTTAGTAATATTGTGCTTAATGTTTGTTCTTATAACAACACACAATATACAGAAAATTCAGTGGTCACTCAGACTTCCACACCATTTGCCTCTACTTTAGTTTCCTTCGTGGATGGAAGTCCTGCTGCGTGTAATTCTTCTTTGGGTTCTTTGTATAATCAACGCCCAAATTTAAAAATAAATAACTTCCAAATTGGCAACGGAACGATTCAAAATACGAATACGGAATACCCGGCCCCTTACGGAAATTGGTATTGGGGCGCGCGTCATCAAATCCTGATTTTAGCAAGTGAATTACAGGCCGCAGGAGTTGTAGCGGGCCCTTTATCAACCATTGCATTTGATGTTGTTTCAACTATTGGTGAATTATATACCTATGTTGATTTTTCTATCACAACAACTGCAATGACAGAGTTAACAGGTGTGTTTATGCCTGAAAATGGATTTCAGTTACATGCCAATTTTAAAATAGACACCCAAGGTGAGCCTATTACGCTTTTAGATCCTTCTGAGATAGTTGTTAGTCAATTAGTTGTTGAATCACCTGTGCGAGATGTTTCAATTGGTCGATTTACAGACGGCACAGATGTTTTAAAGTGGCTAACACCTTCCCCTGCGGCAACAAATAATTCGGCTACAACCTATACAGACACCTTGATTTCGCCCGCTTTTACTTTTTCAAGTGGTGTCTATGAGGATGCTTTCACGGTGAATATTACCCATCCAAATTCACCCACAAACACCAAATTAGTTTATACATTGGATGGCTCCACACCCACTTTTAATTCTTTAGTTTATAATTTACCGATTTCTGTAACTACCACAACAGTGCTGCGCGCGCAAGTTTACCCACTAACTACGGACATGGAACTGCTGCCAAGTGATCATACGGTGGCGACTTATTTATTCAACGTGAATCATACAACACCAATAGTATTAATTACAACAGACCAAACGAATTTGTATGGCCCTGCAGGAATTTTTGATAATTACAATTCTGATTGGTTAAAACCAGCCCACGCGGCATATTTAACGGAAGAATCGGGTCATCCTTTAGCGTTTGAAACCAATACAGCGATTCGTCCTGATGGCGGCGCTGGAGGTAGTAGGTCACAACCTCAACATTCATTTCGTCTTTCATTTGCGCATGCAGCTTTGGGAGAAAAACCCGTTGAGTATCCAATTATTCCAGATAGACCAAACAGAACAACTTACAGCGACGTTTATCTTAGAAACGGAAGTAATCAATACCTTTCATTACCTTACAAAGACGCTTCACAGGTTCGCATGATGAGTGAGGGAACAAAGAATTATTATTCTTCATACAGACCGGCAAGTGTTTATATTAACGGTCAGTACTTTGGGTTGTACGAGCTGCGCGAAAAATTTAACAAAGAGTTTTTTGAAGTTCATGATGGAGCAAATTCTGATTCTATAGAGTTACTTTCATTAAGTTACTTTTATAATCTCGTGTTGCGAGCCGTTGAGGGTAATGTAGATAATTTTTGGAATTCTTATGATTCGTTTCTTGCATTAAACCCAAGTGAATCTAATTATTTTGCTCAGGCAGACAATTACTTTGATTTGAAGCATTACACAGATTATATTATTGGAGAATCTTGGATGGGAAATGTAGATTGGCCTGGAAATAACATCAAAATTTATCGTTCGGACAAGACTCAAAACAGATGGCGTTTTGGTTTAATTGACTTAGAATTATCAATGCAGCCAAATGGTTGGACAAGCTGTACAGACAATCATATTCGCTATATGTTGGATAGAGACCCAAATATTCCATATATCAATATTTGGTTAAGAAGCATTGCCAATGAAACGTATCGAAATTACTTCATTAATCGCTATGCTGATCAAATGAATACAAGTTATAAAAACGATAAGCTTCAAGCATTTGAACAAGCATTTTTTAATGGGATGTTACCTGAAATGCCCATGGAATATGCTCGTTGGGGTGACCCTAATAATATTCAAGGTCAAATGGATGGATTTATTCAAAATCACCTAATATTTAAGAGTGAATTAGCTTGTCGGAGCAATGTTGTTCGTTCTAACTTGGTTTCTGAATTTAATTTGGAAAAGCAAATAACCTTGGCGCTCTCAGTGTCGCCAGACACATCAGGAAGCATTCAATTAAACACGATTCAGCCAGAAGAATATCCGTGGACCGGAATCTATTTTGATGGTGTTCCGGTTACAATGAATGCGATACCAAAAGCAGGGTTTTTGTTCTCTCATTGGGGGCCAAATGGTTATATAACAGATACATTAAACCCCGTATTTGAAGGAAATGTATCAGAGAACACGCCGTTCAAAGCCTATTTTAGCGAGATTCCACCTCCAGTTGATGGACCAGACATTCATTTTTCGCTTTATCCCAATCCGGCTAGTAATCAGTTGGTTCTTTCTCATGACAATAAAACACTGGCTGAAGGATGTCTTTTTGAGATTTATGACTTAAATGGACGTGTTTTATACCAGGCACCACTCGATTTTGCATCAACCACAATGTCTATTGACATTTCAAAATTGCGGGCGTCGTTGTATTTTGTGAAAATCAAAAAAAACAATGCAACATTGGATGTAATCCGATTTGTGAAAAGCTAATTCCTTTTTTTGTATATGGGAACAGTTGAACAGGGTTCGCCAAACATCAAAGATTTAACCACGGGAATTAAGTAACGAGTAAGTTCCAGCATAGCAAATTCAGGAAACGGAATATCGGAACAGCCTTTAACAATAACTTTTTCTCCTTGAAAAGTCTCTAAATTAATTTTAGCAATTTCCATTCTAATTAATTCCTTAGTAAGCTCTTCTTTACTCGTGTTCGAAAAAGTATAAGCAATACCGCTAAGTCCTGCCCCAATAAGCATATAAGCCCATGCTGGAATTATCGCATCCGTTGAGCAAATAATCAAAACTGCTTTATCTTGATAAACAGACCATTCTTTATCTTTTATCCACCCACGAAAATCCTTTTCTTTTAAAACCAATCCTTGCCAAAGCTGCTCGGATAAGTCAATTGTTGCAATTTCGTTTTTTGGTGTAAGCTCCGCCAAATCCATTGAGATTAGACCGCTTTGTTGAATTTTATTGATTATTTGTTCCATAAATGTTCTTAACGTAAAATTAAGTCTAATTGATCCAAAATAAACTTCTCTCCGCATTTATTTACATAAGAATTAATTTTTATTTAACACTTTTTCAAAAACCAGAAAAGTAAAGTGTGAATTCATTAAATTTGTCTTACTTATGACTTACTTGGGTTAAGTAAGGATAAAAACAAGTTGCAAAATTTAGTTATGAAAATATTAGTTTGTATAAGTAAAGCACCAGACACCACTTCCAAAATAGCGTTTACTTCGGGCAATACTTCGTTTGATGAAAATGGAGTTCAGTACATTGTTAATCCGTATGATGAATGGTATGCATTGGTGCGTGCATTGGAATTGAAAGAAACCCTTGGTGGAAACGTAACCATTATTACTGTTGGAAATGCGGTAGATGAGTCCATTATGAGAAAAGCGCTTGCTATTGGTGCTGACGACGCCGTGCGCATTGATGCGGAACCTAAAGACGCCTATTTTACAGCCATGCAAATAGCTGCATTTGCTAAAAACCAATCTTTTGATTTAGTTTTAGTTGGTAAAGAAACTATAAACTACAACGGCTCACAAGTTGGAGGGATGATTGCAGAAGCGTTAGAATTGCCTTTCGTTTCATTGGCCTCCAAATTAGATGTTGCTGGTGATGTGATTACGTTAGAAAGAGAGATTGCTGGCGGAGTTCAAGTAGTTGAAGTTTCAACCCCTGCGGTTATTTCTTGCGCCAAAGGAATGGCAGAACAACGCATCCCTAATATGCGTGGAATAATGGCCGCTCGCACAAGACAACTGACCGTTGTTCCTGCGGTTGAGATTCAAGAGTTGACATCATATGTTCTGTATGATCTTCCGGTAGCGAAAAGCGCATGTAAAATGATTTCGCCTGATAACATGGATGAATTAGTTCAGTTGTTACACAATGAAGCGAAAGTTATTTAATCCATAGAAAATCAATAAAATGACATTAGTTTACATACATTCAGAAAATGGTTTATCGAAAGCAGCTAAGGAAGTTGTTACCTATGCCAAAAAATTAGGAGATGGAGTTTCTGTAATTACGAACGGCAATACTGCTGCTGATGTTCTTACTCAGCTTGGTGAATATGGGGCATCTTCAGTAATGGTCGATCGTTCTGTCTCAATAGAAGATCATCAACAATTACTTGATTTAGTGGTGTTTGCTGCTGAAAAAACCGGGGCAACAACCATTATTTTTTCACACGATTTGACAGCTAAAGCCATTGCCCCTCGTTTATCCGTTCGATTAAATGCAGGTCTTGTTTCCGGTGCAACAGATGTCCCGAACGAATCTAATGCAATCCGAGTAAATGTATTTTCAGGGAAAGCATTTGGTTTTGTGAAAGTGAATTCTGCAAAACGAATTATTTCGCTACTTCCAAATAGCATTCAGCCTGAAATAACGGGTAGTGCATGTGGTGTTGAGGAAATTAACTCGGGAGCGGCAACAGGACGAATTAAATTAATTACAACAAAAAAGCCGGAAGGCGAGATTCCTTTACCAGAAGCCGAATTAGTTGTTTCTGCAGGAAGGGGATTAAAGGGCCCAGAGAATTGGGGCATGGTAGAAGATCTTGCAAAATCATTGGGCGCGGCAACTGCGTGTTCTCGTCCAGTTGCTGATATTGGCTGGAGACCCCATCATGAACATGTTGGACAAACCGGTGTGGCTATTCGCCCAAACTTATATATTGCCGCTGGTATTTCTGGTGCGATTCAACATTTGGCTGGTGTTAATGGTTCAAAAGTCATTGTGGTAATTAATACTGATCAGGAAGCACCATTTTTCAAAGCAGCTGATTATGGAGTTATTGGAGACGCATTTGAAGTATTACCAAAATTAACAGAAGCAATTAGGAAGTTCAAAGCTGGCCAAAATTAATTTTAGCGCATGCAAAAAATTAAATTAATCATTTCAGCATTGTCTTATAGTCAAACTCAATCTGGAGCCTATGCTTTAATGCTTACTGAGGTAGGCGGGAAGCGTAAACTCCCTATTGTGATTGGGGGGTTTGAGGCACAGGCGATAGCAGTTGAATTGGAGAAAATGAAACCCAATAGACCACTTACACATGATTTGTTTAAAAGTTTTGCCATTGCTTACGAAATTGAAGTAAAGGAAATAATCATTTACAAATTTGATGAGGGTATTTTCTTTGCCAAGATTGTTTGTTCAAAAGAGGGCGTTTTAACTGAAATTGATTCGCGCACTTCTGATGCAATTGCTATTGGTGTCCGCTTTGATTGTCCAATTTTCACCTATGATAAAATTTTAAAGGATGCCGGGACCCTCATTGATGATGAGTTTGACATGGAGGATATGGACGACCTTGACGATGATGAAGACGAATTAGATTTTGGTTCGGATGGCGGTGCTTTAGGTAACGCAACAAAAGATGATCTAGAAAATATGTTGAAAGAAGCCTTAGACAACGAAGATTATGAGGCCGCTTCTAAAATTCGTGATGAAATCCAAAAAAGAGTGGAATGAACACTGTAAAAACCCGACTTACCTTAATGAGTTTCCTGCAGTTTTATGTGTGGGGAGCTTGGTTAACTACCATTGGAACCTATTGTACAGAAGGTAAAGGTTGGTCTTTTGGTCAGTTTGGCGCAATTTTTTCAACCCTAGCACTATCGTCAATTTTAATGCCGTCACTTATTGGAATCATAGCTGACAAATGGATGCGAGCAGAACGATTGTATGGATTATTACATATTTTATATGGTTGTTTTTTATTGATGGTGCCAAATCTATCTTGGCTTCAAGGGCAAAACTCGTTTTTTTCTACCATGCCAGAATATGATTTACTCTATTGGGTTATATTCGCAGCAATGATTTGTTATATGCCAACAATTTCATTATCCAATTCTATTTCGTATCGTATTTTAAATATGTTTCATTTTGACGTAGTGAAAGATTTTCCTCCGATCCGCGTTTGGGGAACTATTGGATTTATTTTGGCTATGTGGACAACGAATTTATCAGGAAGTAAAGACAACTCAATGCAGTTTGTAATAGCAGGATCAATTGCCATTTTATTGGGAATATATGCATTTACCCTACCGGCTTGTAAACCTGAAGAAAAAACGACTGAGAAAAAAACCTTGATTGAATTACTTGGATTAAATGCCTTTAAATTATTTGGAAATTATCAAATGGCATTGTTTTTTGTTTTTTCCATGCTGTTGGGAGCTGCATTACAACTTTCTAATATGTATGGCGACGCGTATTTAAGCAGTTTCCCGAAAGACTCGATTGTTGAGAAATATTCAACCATAATATATTCCATTTCACAAGTTTCAGAAACGGTATTTATTCTTTCTATTCCTTTTTTCTTGAGGCGTTTTGGAATGAAAAAAGTAATGCTATTTGCCCTGATTGCATGGGTATTGCGTTATGGCTTCTTTTCAATAGGCGGCACTGATTATGGAAGCATTTTTATTGTTCTGAGTTGCATTGTTTACGGGATGGCTTTTGATTTTTTCTTGATTTCAGGCTCAATGTACATTGAAACGACCACAAACCCCCGTATTCGTTCCAGTGCCCAAGGCTTGTTCATAATGATGACGAATGGTTTTGGTGCTTATTTTGGAACGGTTGCTAGTAGTTGGATGATTGATCATTACTACAAATTCCCAGATGGTTCAACGGATTGGACAGGAACCTGGACATTCTTTGCAGCGTATTCGTTGGTAGTTGCTATTTTATTTTGGTTGCTTTTTAAACAGAATGGGCAGGATTCGTCTAAGAAAGACATTTCAATTAGCCATCATTGATTGATAGGTAGTCGAAATTCGCTTAAATCCCTTTTGTGATTTAGCAAAAAAAGCATACCTTTGCACCTCAAAAAGCAATAAGGTGTCATACGGAGTAAAATTATTTTCTGGTCGTTCTTCTGAAAAATTAGCGCTTGATATATCAAAATCATATGGTACAGGACTTGGTGATGTGAAAGTAACTGTCTTCAGTGATGGTGAATTTCAACCGTCCTTTGAAGAAACGGTACGTGGTCAAGATGTGTTTTTAATTCAATCCACGATGCCGCCAAGTGATAATCTTTTTGAATTATTGTTACTTATTGATGCCGCTAGAAGAGCTTCCGCGCGAAAAATAATTGCTGTAATTCCTTATTTCGGTTTTGCACGTCAAGATAGAAAAGACAAACCAAGGGTTGCAATTGGAGCTAAGTTGGTAGCAAATATGTTGATGGCCGCAGGAGTTGATCGTGTTATTACTATGGATTTACACGCGGATCAAATTCAGGGCTTCTTTGAGGTTCCGGTAGATCATCTTTTTGCATCCACTTTGTTTATGAAAGAATTGGAAAAATTAGACTTGGAGAATGTTGTTTTGGCTGCTCCAGATGTTGGAGGTGCAAAAAGAGCCAATTCATACGCTAAAAAATTAAATACAGGACTTGCACTTTGCCACAAGAATAGAAAAAAAGCCAATGAAATTGCTGAAATGACAGTTATTGGTGATGTTGAAGGGAAAGATGTAGTAATTATTGATGATATGTGTGATACAGCTGGTACATTAACAACAGCTGCAGATCTATTTATCTCGAAGGGAGCCAAAAGTGTCCGTGCGTTTTGTACACACGCTGTTCTTTCCGGCCCTGCATACGATAGAATTATTAATTCTAAATTAACTGAATTGGTTGTTACTGATACAATTCCATTGTCACGAGCATGTGATAAAATCAGAGTGGTTTCTGTTTCAGATTTATTCGCAGATGTTATCAGGCGATTAATCAACAACGAATCTATTTCATCCCATTTTGTAATATCTTAAATAAATAAATAATGAAAACAGCACAATTGAGCGGTTCACTCCGAGTGAACGTAGGGAAAAAGGATGCTACTGCGCTAAGAAATGCAGGAAGAGTTCCTTGTGTGCTTTACGGAACGGGTGAACAAACCCATTTCCACGTAAAGTTAAACGACATTGAAAAAATCGTTTTATCTCCAGAAGTTTATCAAGTTCATCTTGATGTTGAAGGTAAAAAAGCACGTGGAATTATCCGTGAATTACAACAGCATCCAGTTACTGATCGAATCAGACACGTTGATTTCCTTGAAATAACGGATACTAAACCAGTAACAGTTGGATTGCCAGTAAGATTAACCGGTGCTTCCCGTGGTGTATTGGCAGGTGGACGTTTGATGCAAGTGTTTAGAATCCTTCGTAGCACTGGTCTTGTCCAAGATTTACCAGATGCAATTACGTTAGACATTTCTAAATTACGAATTGGTCAATCAATTCGTGTAAAAGCAATTGATATTCCAGGAATAACTTTCTTAGATCCAGCAAATGCAGTGGTTGTTTCCGTTAAAATGGCTCGTGGAGCGGTTAAAGGAGCTGATGCAGATGATGATGAGGAAGAAGAGGAAGCATAAGATTTCTTTTTAGTGTATAAAAATTAAGTCGCTTTCGGGCGACTTTTTTTATGCTAAGCGAACGGATTAAATCGTTCTGATAGAACTTCTAAGGCATTAGCATTCATATTACTTCCAAGTACCTTAGGAACCATTCTCGAACAGTGCCTGGACCACAAACCGATTGAGTTAGATCCAGTATTTACTAAGCCAAGCCAATCTCCCTCTTCGGGATCTTGTAACAATTGATTTTTAGTTACATAATCACCAGCAAAACATAAAGGGCCTGCAATATCAAAGAGAGATGATGTAGTTGTTTTAAGTTCTCCTTTTATATCAAAGGTTAAGAAACAAAGTCCCCGTGGTTTTGAATAGGCGTCACGCATTAAAAAATCTGCGCCTAAATGTATAAAAATTATTTTTTTATCACCCCTTGTTAATGAGTATTCTACCCGAGAATAAGCGTATCCCGTATAAAAATAACACCATTGTCCAAACTCTGTTAATAATTTGAAATTAACAATTTCCGGACAATTTTCAATAATGGCTCTTGCATAACTTTGCATGTTCGACTCTTGATTTTCTCCCAATATTTCGGGAGACAACCCACCGCCAATATCCAAGGCTGTTATTTTCCGTTCAATCCCGTTTAATTCAAGAGTGTTATTTGCTTCAATTGCTAGTTCCATCAAGGACTTTACCGCTTCAATTGCACCCCCCAAGTCTGACATGTGACTACCAGCATGTATATGTAATTGGGTCACTGGGAAACGGATTATTGCATCAATAATTTGCTTTTTTTCTATTATAGGCACACCAAACTTTGATTCGTCACTACTTACATGATAGATATCAGGAGCCCCGGTTTCTATCATCGGATTTATTCGAATTCCAACAGTGAAGGATGGATTTTTTGGAATCCGTTTTAATTCCTCCAAACTATTTACGTTCAATCGAATACCGGGTAAATGTTGATTGCAAAAATCAATTTCTCGTTTGGTTTTTACAGGTGAATCAAAAATGATTTTAGAAAATTCAGCACCTGCATCAATCGCTAATTGCACTTCTTCAATGGATGCAGCTTCTAAGCCAAACCCTAAATCAATGATTTTTTTAAGGACTTTGGGTTGTGGATTTGTTTTAATAGCGATGGCATGTAGAGTGTCCCCTGGAAAAGAATTCTTTAAATGGGTTAAATATACTTCCAATTGATTCCACGATTGAAAAATTACGGCGGTGTCTTCTTCGGTGATTAGGTTATCTTGCAATGCTTTTTGTAATGCCCAATTGGCTTCTTTCTCAAGGGGTTTCATGCAAATAATTTAGTTACCGTTTCTTCAATAATTTCAATCATCCGTAAGTCATTTTTCGGCTCAAATCGTCGATTCAATAATTGCCTTCTAACAGAATATGAACCGATTGCTAAGCGAATAAAAGAACGATCGCCATATTGTACGGGCTGACCTAAAAACACCCTATTAAAACCATCTAAGCCCGTGTGTTCTGATAATACTAATTCATCAAACAAGGTTTTTAATTCTGAATGATTCAACGCAATACCATTAGCCAGCACCATAAAAGAAACAATACTATCATTTGTCAATTCCATATTGGGCATAAGTTGAAAAGTGTCACTTTGTGCCAAGCGACCTGTAACCACTTGATTCCATCTTCTTATGAGTGCGTTTGATTCGTTTTGAGGAAAGGACATATAAGCTTCCATTTCCCTCAAAGCAACTTCCCATCTAAGGCGTAATCCTTCGTTTTTATAAAGAGTTAAATGCTGTTGAATATTTTTCAGCGAGTTTGGAAAATCATATGCTGAAAATAGTTTGGAAAATTGTTTTGCTGGTTCCCCTGAGGCAAGAGTTAATTCTTTTGTCCAATGATGAGGTACTAAAAGTGCTCCACAAAATGGAGGTGCTTGGTAAAATTTTGACCCCGTTACCATTATCATTACTCCTTTATTGATTAAGTCGTGAATCAGTTTGCGGTCTGTGCGAAATTGACACATATCAACAACCCACATGATCTCTGGAAAATCATCAATGATTTGTAAATCATCTTTGATTCCAGATTTACTACCAAAAACTAAGTTTCCAATAATTGGTTCTCCTGGATTTTGTTCAATAATGGAACGAATTGCTTTATTTCTATCTGCAATATGTCCACTGTCTTCTCTGGCGGCAAGATAAAAAACTTTGGAATCAATTTCTTCTGAAATTTTTTCACCAAAAGGAATTCGTTCGCTAAATTGATTCCAATCGGAATAGTAACAAAACTCAGCGGCTAATTTGGAACCAGAACCCAATTCTTCCGGACAAGAAACAATGTTTATGATTGGTTTATTTGGTTTTAACATTGCTTGAAATAGCAAGGGTAGATACATCATGTCGCTTCCACTTGGCCCATAGTAAACATCGAATTGAATATCCGTGTTTTTTAATAATTCTTGAAGCCGTTCGGTTTGATCTTTTACTATAAATTCAAATTTAGTATCCTCATAATTTTGAACAAATTCTGTAGCAACCTCAAATCCAAAAGGAGTGAGTGTCCCGCACGTGCAAGAACCACGAGTAAATAATCCTTCAAAATGTAATGGATGTAAGTTGTATTTATTTGCGTTTGTTTCTGGCTTCAGAAAAATGCGTTCATCACACCCTGAAGTGATGATGTTAAGCAAATTGGTTGAGTTTACCTCCATGTTTTGGTTTTATAACTTTCGATAAAAACGTTTTTTTTCATTCGTTTTTAGACAACACAAAGTTAGCCAACAATAATGAGTATCGTGTACTAATTTACATTCTAAGCGTTGAAGTTTTGAAATCCAATCTGTTGAAACAAGGTACTCTGCAGAAAACTCCATTTCTCCTGCATAATCGTAACGAGTTAAAAAGAGTTTTAATTCAGTTGTAATTTCTAAATTATGCCAAGCGGCCTCACCAACCCCTCCTAAATAAACACTTTCATCGGGCAAATCAATGGGCTTTTCCGTTGGAATATCTATTAATCCGATTTTACTGTCGGCAGGAAGATTTTGAGCTTTACTGGATAAAAATGATTCTAAGAGTTTAATAAATAGATCTTTTAACGCATGATGTCGTGGTCTCTTATGATATTCACCCTTTCCGTTTTCCCAAATCAGAAAACGCTCATCTGAAGCTGCTGCAACGACATTAAAATAAGGGGTAGGTGCTATTGTTATTGGGGTTTTGAATCGACTTCTGTATTGCGAATTTGCGTTCCATCCAGCCATCAAAGATTTGGAAACGAATCGAGCACAATTGGAATCTTTTGTTTTAAATGCATTGTACCGAGTATATCCCAAATCAATAACTGATTTTGCATACGTTAAAACCTTGATTATGTCTGCATGATAATGAATTGATGCGAACATTGGTCCATCGCCGTGTGTAGCAATTTTTATATTCTCTAATTCTTGACAAAGCGCCTCGAAATTCAGTAATTTTCTATCGTTAGACCATTCCGGAATTAGGTTTAATACAAGTTTAGGATCTGTTTCTGCAGACCGAGCACGACCAAATCCGATCGGCGTTATGTATCTACCAAAGTCGAAATAATGAAATTCATCATCTAAAGCAACAACCATTGCCGCATGTCCGACCTTAAAATTTACATTCTTAACAATCCTGGCTTTTCGTAAAATACCCCAAATTTTTTCAGGACCCCGAGCTGTTAATTCTGGCCATGCCAATGGTATCACTGCCGAATTTTTATTCCCCGAAAGTTTATCTAAAGTAACTTCGATAGTCTCGTTTATTAGATGAATGAATTGTTTTTCGGCCCTCATAAGTGACCAAAAATAACAATTTTATTTATTATGATTCTGATTTATGTCAAACATTAAGCAGGATGACAAGGGGCTGTGTTATTTCAAAAATGAAATAAAGTAATAAATGAGTGCCGCTAAAATACCACTTACAGGAATAGTTAAAATCCAAGCCCATAATAAATTAATGGTTACTCCCCATCGAACAGCACTTAAGCGTTTGGTTGCTCCAACTCCAATAATTGAACCTGTGATGGTGTGTGTCGTGGATACAGGAATCCCTAAATTACTAACGGTAAACAAGGTTAATGCCCCAGCGGTTTCGGCACAAACACCCTCTAGCGGTGTTACTTTTGTGATTTTTGTCCCCATTGTTTTTACGATTTTCCAGCCGCCCATTAAAGTACCCAATCCAATCATGAGGTAACATCCAAAGGCTATCCAATAGGGCATGGTTTCGGATTGAACTTTGGTTTTAATTTTGTGGCCGGAAAGCAGCATTCCTTTTTTGGAGTCAATTTGAGAATGGAAGATAGCAGCGTATTTGTACGATGTATTCAATGTTTTATCAATGAATATCGCCTTGTCTAACTTAGCATCAAACAACGTATCTCCTTTGGCATAAACTTCAATTTTATGCATTTTATTTTCAATTGATTTCAAATCTGGAGAGTGAGCGATATCTATATATTTTTTATTAATTTTGTTATCTGCATATACAACTTCTTGGTTCGTTGCATCAACTATATCTTTGCCTAATTTATAAAAAACTTTACCATTCAATTCGGCTACTTCAGGCTTGAATTTTTCTTTCTTTCCTGCTTTATTTTCGAATTCGATATGCACTAACTCGGTAATTTGGAATTCTTTGGGAACAGTATTTTCTAATTTTCCCTCGCGACCCAGGTTTCCATATACCAATAATGCCGCACATATAATCCCCATTACCTTTTGTGAGTCGGCCCCACCATGTCCAAGCGAAAAGGCTGCGGATGAAAGTAATTGTAATTTTTTATGCATTCCCGCTTCCTTGACAGAAGAAGGTCTTTTTCCGTGAGCGATTTCGAACCAAATATAAACTAAGATGAAAATACCGATCATACCAATAACAATATACATCATAATTGGCTTAACATCAAGATAATCAACCATATAAATCATTCCTTTTATGGTGATTGCGGTGAGCACGCCAATGGCAAGCATTTTTTTCCAAAACGAACGACTGATGGTAACCAGTGCAATTACAAGCGCAATAAAACCACCAATAAAAGGAGCTAAGAAGATGAATAATGCCACTTTTAAGATTTCTGCACCGGCAATTACGTCAAATCCGGCATGGGCAACAGCGGCCCCAGCAAAACCACCAATTAGTGTGTGTGAAGATGATGAAGGGATTCCAAGCCACCATGTTAAAAGGTTCCAAAATGTAGCAGCTAGTAATCCAGCCAAAATAACCCATAAATCAATAGCGTTGTTGTCAACCGTTTTTGCAACCGTATTCCCCACACTCATATCAAACACCCAAAAAGCGATAATATTAAAGGTGGCAGCCCATATAACAGCTTGAAAAGGAGTGAGTACTTTTGTCGAAACAACTGTTGCAATGGAATTCGCTGCATCATGAAACCCATTTACTAAATCAAACAAAAGAGCGATTACAATAACTACAATTAGTAGAGTAAACATAATGGTAAGAATTAAATTGAACTAAGCGTATTTCACAACGATGGATTCGATGACATTCCCTGCGTCTTCGCATTTATCCGTAACTATTTCAAGAATTTGGTATAGTTCTCTTCGTTTAATCAATTCTTTTGCATCAACATCAGAATCGAATAACTTTTCGATACAAGAATCAAATATTTCATCTGCCTGATTTTCAATGCTGTTAATTTTTATTACACACTCAACAATTTTGTGGGTGTTTTTTAAGTTGCGAATTTCTGTAACTGCGCTTTTAACGGCTAAAACAGCCTCTAGTATCGCTTGAGCGGATTTCTGAATTCCGTTATCTGTTATTGGATCAATATGATAAAAATTGATTTTTTTACCGGCAGAATATATATAATCAGCAATATCGTCTAATGCTGATGCTAAACTATGAATGTCTTCGCGGTCAAATGGAGTTATAAAATTTCTTCCTAATTCAATAAATATGTGATGAGTAACTTCGTCATTTTTATGTTCAATGTCCTCCATTTCTTTAATGATAGAAGCTCTTTTGTTAAAGTCTGGTTCTTGAACAACCTGAAGTAGCTTGCGAGCAATTGCTTCTAAATTAACAGATGCATCCTCGAACAATGAATAAAAGACTTTGTCTTTTGGTAAAAAATACTTTAAAAATCCTCCGGCCATAGTTTCTATTTTTAGCAAATGTATAGCCTAGTTTTTAACTGTACTACTTTTCTTTATTTGTTAACGTAAAGTTAACCTTAGGATTCGGTTTTGTTTTATCACTTTCGCACATAGTGAATAACCTGAAAAGAGGCTTCATGTAAGTCGTCTATCTCTTGATTAAACAATTTATTTTCTTTCCATTTAGTTTTATCGATGCTTGGAAAAAATGTGTCTGCGCCGTATGATTTATCGATGTAGGTAATGAACATTTCATCAATGCGTTCAGATTCAAGTGCCATTTTATAAATTTCCCCTCCGCCAATAATAAAAATCGTTTTCTCCTGTTCTTCCTTAAAAAAATCAAAACAAACTTCCAATGAAGTGAAAACTTTACATCCGGGAGCCTGAAAATCAGGGTTCCTGGTTAAAACAACATTCAGTCTATTAGGCAATGGCCGAAATCTTTCAGGAATGGAGTCATAATTTTTTCGACCCATTACAACAATTTGATTTTGTGTGGTTTCTTTGAAAAACTTCATATCATTAGGCAAATGCCACATGAGGTCATTGTCCTTTCCAATTCCACGATTAGCATCAATAGCTACGATTAGCGCTGTTTTCATGAGTTAAATGGCTACTGCCGCTTTGATGTGTGGGTGTGGATCGTAATTGACTAATTCAAAATCTTCGTATTTGAAATCAAAAAGATCTTTTATTTCAGGGTTGATTTTCAGTTGAGGAAGGGGTCTGAAATCTCTCGTTAATTGCAATTTTGCTTGTTCTAAATGATTGGAATACAAATGAGCATCACCTAAAGTATGCACAAAATCACCCGGTTTCAAACCACAAACTTGTGCCATCATCATGGTTAATAAGGCATAGGAAGCAATGTTAAACGGCACACCCAAGAAAGTGTCTGCGCTTCGTTGATACAATTGACAACTCAATTTTCCGTCCGCAACATAAAACTGAAAGAATGCATGACAGGGTGGTAGTGCCATTTTATCAATTTCGCCCACATTCCATGCTGAAACGATTATGCGGCGTGAATCTGGATTGCTTTTTAGTTGATCTAATACTTGAGTAATTTGGTCAATATGCCTTCCATCAGCCGCGGGCCAACTTCTCCATTGAGAGCCATAAACGGGGCCTAAATTCCCGTCTTCATCTGCCCA
>CAMBBW010000005.1 GCA_945863425.1 Lishizhenia tianjinensis | reverse complement strand
TATTTTTTCAATTATTTCTCTTTGTTTTTTTTAGTCAAACCTTTGCTCAAATAGAGTCCGACACTAATTTGATTCGAGAACACCTGCGCATTATAACCAAACGAGATAAATACAGGCATTTTGAAAACCCAGATGAATTGGATTCTGTTGCCGCTTATATTTTTCGTGATTTTTCAAAGTATGCCGATACTGTTTATTATCAACCGTTTAAAATAAATGGGGTCACCTATCGCAATGTGATTGCAAGTTTTGGTACTGATCAGAAGAATCGGATTATTGTAGGCGCACATTATGACGTATGCGGAAATCAAGAAGGAGCAGACGACAACGCAAGCGGTACAGTTGGGTTATTGGAATTGGGAAGGTTAATGCAACATAAAAAACTGGAAAACAGAATCGATTTGGTAGCGTATACCTTAGAGGAGCCACCTTTTTTTCGGACCGATTATATGGGAAGTGCTGTACATGCAAAATCCGTTGAAGGGATAAAAGACCAAATACTTGGAATGGTGAGCCTTGAAATGATTGCTTATTTCAAAGACACTAAGAAATCACAAGATTATCCGATAGGTATTTTAAAACTAGTTTATGGTGGAAAAGGCGATTACATAACCCTTGTGCGAAAATCAACAGCAGGACATTTTGTCAAACGATTTATTAAAAAATTTAAAGCAGAACGAAAAATCAAGGCGAAAAAGTTTTCAGCGCCAACATCTCTTCCTGGAATCGATTTCTCAGACCATTTGAATTATTGGAAAATTGGAATTGATGCACTAATGATTACAGACACTGCCTTTTACAGAAACAAAAATTATCACAAAACAACAGATACGTTGGAAACCCTAGACATTGATCGAATGGCGAAAGTGATAGACGCTACCTTTCAGGTATTGATAGCCCATTAACATCTAAAGATTCGTATTTTTGTACTATGAATGCATCCCAATTTAACGTGGAAGAAATTAGAAATCAATTTCCCATTTTGCAGCGCAGTGTGAATGGCAAAAAATTGGTTTACTTGGATAATGGCGCCACGGCTCAAAAACCGCAACTAGTAATTGACTCCATCACAAACTATTACTCCTACGAGAATGCAAATATCCACCGGGGAGTTCATTTTTTGAGTCAAGAGGCAACATCTGCTTACGAAAATGCGCGGGCAACAATTCAATCCTATATTCATGCCGCTGAATCGTGTGAAGTGATTTTCACCAAAGGAACAACTGATTCCATAAACTTAGTGGCCTTTTCCATGGGAGAAACCCTACAAAAGGGGGATGAAATTCTGATTTCTTACATGGAACATCATTCCAATATCGTGCCTTGGCAAATGCTTTGCGAACGAAAAGGGCTGGTTTTAAAGGTGATTCCAATTCATGAAAACGGAGAATTAGATTTGGAAGCATTTGATAATTTGTTGTCAGAAAAAACCAAATTACTTTCCATAACCCATGTATCAAATACCCTTGGAACGATAAACCCAGTTGAAAATCTAATCAAAAAAGCACATGCCGTTGGCGCTAAAGTATTAATCGATGGAGCTCAGAGCATTCAACATTTCCCCATTGATGTTCAAGCGTTAGATTGTGATTTTTTTGCTTTCGGAGGTCACAAAGTGTATGGACCAACAGGAGTTGGAATTCTCTATGGTAAAAAACAAATTTTAGACAGCCTTCCACCCTACCAAGGTGGGGGTGATATGATTGCAAAAGTGAGTTTTGCTAAAACAACGTATAATGAATTGCCCCATAAATTTGAAGCCGGAACGCCGCATATTTCTGGTGGAATTGCACTAGGAAAGGCTTTTGAATTTATGCAACAACTGAATCTAGAGCAGGTAATAGAACATGAGCATTCATTGCTGCTCTATGCAGAAGAAGTTTTGAGCTCATTTAATGGTCTAAGAATAATTGGAACTGCTTCCGATAAAGCAAGTGTTGTTTCTTTTGTTATTGAAAACATTCATCCTTTTGATATTGGGACTTTGTTAGACAAACAAGGAATTGCCGTAAGAACAGGTCATCATTGCACGCAGCCATTAATGGATTTCTATCAAATTCCGGGTACTATTCGTGCTTCTTTTGCCCTATATAATACGAAAGCGGAAATAGATTTATTTGCCGAGGCATTGGCCAGAGCGATTCAAATGTTGAAATAATGGAACAAGACACAATCGTTTTTTATGACGGAGATTGTGGGCTATGCAACCGCGTTATTCAATTTATTTTAAAAAATGAACGCGGCGAAAAATTACTTTTTTGTTCCTTGCAAAGTGAGTTTGGGACTGAATTTTTGAAGCGAAAAGGATACGATGCGAAGCGCTTAAACACTCTTTATTTTTACAATGGTAGTAAGGTATTTAAAAAATCCAGTGCCGTGATTCAAATAATTCCATTCTTAAAAAAACCTTGGAGTATTTGCTTGATATTCTGGATAACACCCTGGTTTATAAGAGATTTACTGTATGACTTGGTTGCCTTTTTCAGAAAGCACATTCCCAATACTCAGTGCGCGCTTTACAAAGCAAACTCAACCCGATTCATTTCCTAGTCCAAGGTCATTTCTTCGATGATTTCAGAAAAATCGGGAAATTCTGCTACTAAATTTTGTTTCGTTGCCATTTCAAAATCCAGGAAATCAAATCCAGGAGAAACCGTGCAACTCACCAATCCATATCCTGTACCACCCGCCAATCGGGAAGCAAACCAAACATTAGCGGGAATTACTGCTTGAGCAACCTGTCCTGTAAGAAAATCATTTCCCAGTTGAATGGTATGCAACTCTGAATTTTCAAAATATAGGATTTCAATGGGTTCTCCCTGGTGAAAAAACCAAAGTTCATCCGACTTGATTCGGTGAAAATGAGACTTATTTTCATTTTCTAACAAGAAATAAATCGCCGTACTTTGACTTCTGTTAGCCCCTTCCGCATTCACTGTTTTTTCATTGGAACGATACGTTTCGCGAAAATAACCTCCCTCAGGATGAGGCAGCAATTTCAACAGGTCAATCAATGATTTTGCTCCCATGGTTAGTCTAAAATAGTTCGTAATAAACTTAAATCCTCCACTTTTTTCGATCTGCCATTTTTTTGATAAGTAGTGATTAAGTTTGTTAGCATTCGTCTAATTATTGCTGTATTGGAACAAGGCTCAAAATACTCTCGTTTGTGCGGAACATTCAATCCATCCAAAAAGGCCTTAATCTCAGTTGTATCAAACAAAGATCCTTTTGCGAAAGTGTTGATGTAAAATAATACACCGTATTCATTTTCCTGATCATTTAACACATGAATGCCATTCACATCCATATATGCCAACACAAAATGATTGGGTAAATTAACCCCATAAACAGGTAAATCCAACGATTGGGCAATTACGCTATAAATCAAACTCAAACTCAACGGATTTCCTTTTCGCGTTGCTAATACTTGATTGATGTACGAATTTGGTGGCGATAAAAAATCATCCGCATCCCCTTCAAACTGATGATGCGCAAAAAATATTTTATTAAAAATCTTTACTTTTTCAAAAGCGGTTTGATTGTCATTCAACTCAAGCCAAATATCTCGTCTAATATTTTGAATTAAATCAATAATCTCTGTTTCATCTAAGTCAGGGAATTCATATTTTGCAATGATACATGCACCTTTCAATAAATCTTTATCAGAAGAATTCAACCAATTATTAAGTTCTTTTTTAACTTCCTCGAACTGAATATCTCGAATAATATCATCGATTCTATTGTGGTGATTATTTCCAAAAAGATCATTTTCCCAAGTGTTTTCAAGAAAAGGCAAAGCCGATGTCCCACAACGAATCAACTCTTCTCGAACATGTTCATAGATATGATCATCCGGATCGTCGACCAATCTAATTAATGCTTGTATGGAAGTAGCTTGCAACATATTTCGATTCAAAGGTACTTTTTGAATGATTTAATTTTAAGGTGCCTTTGAAATGTTTATCCATAAAATGGTGTTAATTACCGTTTTTTATTTAAAAAATGTAACCTTAATAAGGCTTTACCGTTTATCTGAATCAGGATCTAAATTAACAGCTACAGGTTAAATTAGGAAAGGAGGTCAGCAATGACCTCTTTTTTTTTATATTTGTTTAAAATATTGCGCTATGAAATTGTTATTTTCCTTCACCTTATTACTGAGTATCGTTTTTGCAGCAGGCTCATGTTGTTCACACAAAGACCTTCCTGTTTCATTAGCTTATAATTGCCAAGGCATTGTTCATCTATCAGAAAATGGATGTCCCTTTTACATTGAAATTACTAGTTCACAAGTAGAGGGAATTACTGTTGGTAATAAAATTTACCCAATAGACTTAGCGGATAAATTTAAGAAAAAAGGCTTGAATTTGCAGTTTTTTGCAACCATAAGCAAGGCTAAATCACCCGAAGGATGCTCCATTGATGGTGTTGCTGCCATTGGATCGGTAACAGCTATTCCTTAATTCTTTTGACCAAGCGGTAGTTTTTATAACTCACGTTTATGTTAAGATACGTGTAAAGGAAATTCTTGAACCAGTCTTTCAAATTTCTTTTATTCCGTGAAATATCAAAATCAAATTTCCAATTTTTTTGATTAATTCTGCTTTCCATAACTTGAGGGTGTGACCCGTCAAATTTTTTCAATTCTGAAATATGACTTTCATAATCAAATTCATCCGCTTTTACAACGTGCTGATCTACCCAAGAATCGTCATGCCATAGTTTATTGAATGATTCTTGTTTCAATTGCATCGCCCGTGGATCTTTCACCCAACCATAATGATAAACTTCGGCATCGATGCTGGCAACATTCAGTTTCTCATTTTCATTTTTCCGAAAACCTTGTGCGTCTTTGTATGAATATATTGATTTATCATTTCGGACGATTCGAATCTCATTTCGATACCAACCGGGCGATGAACCCACATAATCATAGGAACCATAAAAATGTTGATACCGAAATAAAAGTCCATCAATTTCTGATTCTTTCAAGCATTTTTCCATTCCCAATTTCATGTTTTCCAGGTAATCTTCATGGATCACTTCGTCCCCTTGAATGTATATCGCCCAATCCATTTCTTTGGAAATTGCAGCAAACGCTTTATCCGTTTCAACTGCTAAAACTCTCCCACCTTCGCGCAAAGACTCATCCCAAACTGTTTCAACGATTCTGATTTTTGATGGATGAATAGCTTGTATCAATTCTAGTGTTTTATCATCCGATTTTCCGACAGCAACAACCACCTCATCACATATGGCAAGAATCGATTGTATGGCTTCTACAATTGGATAATCATAAATCAATGCATTCTTTATAAAAGTAAATCCTGCAACTTTCATTTCATTGTGCTTTTTGATCTCTTAATCGCGGGTATTCCTCCAAAAGCGGTTGATTAATGGTTGAAAAACAAAGGGAGGCCAAGTCGCTAACAGACATCTCAACAACTTGTTCTTTGGGAATATATGAATGAATATGAACCTTAGAAATTCCTGGATGAGCCGTGCCATGATGATGTGTAGGATCCGAAAAAAGTTTAAAGTTATTTGTAAAAGTTACTGGAATAACTGGAATATTACAGCTTTGAGCTAATTTGAAAGCCCCTTCCTTAAAGTGCTTCATGCGCGGAATATCATTATCCGGAATTCCTCCTTCTGGAAAAATAACTAAAGAATATCCTTCCTCTACCTTTTTAATTGATTCCATGTAAGAACGAGCTGCCTTGCGTTTATTATCTCGAAAAACAGGCACATTTAAATCTTGAAAATAGGTTCTAATAATCGGATAACTTAAAATTTCACTTTTACCTAAAAAAACAAACGGATTTTTCGGAAAAAGAGAATACATAAAAAATATGTCTAAATAGGAAGTGTGATTGGCCACAATGACATAAGGTGGTTCGGGTAAAACACTGTTTTTAATACGTTTAATTTTGTAAAAACAAAAGATTCGCATCATCCAACTCCAAAAGACGAATAATTTAAAACTGAATTTTCTCCATTTACGATTCCACAGAAGGACTAAAAAAAATGGATACAGAAAAACAGCGAAAAAAATAAAGACAATTCCAATATAGACTTTCCATAAAAAAGAGCCAATAGAAATTAAGGTTCGCATGTATCAAATGTAAGAACTTTCACTAAAAGAGAGCCGTTTTCCAATTTATAGTCCGTCAAAATCATTAATTTCGCTAAAAACAGAGTTATGGCAAGAATCTTAACAGGTGTACAAAGTACTGGAACTCCACATTTAGGAAATCTTTTGGGAGCAATTCTTCCAGCTATTGAAATGTCAAAAAATCCAGCGAACGAATCATTTTTATTTATCGCGGATATGCACTCATTAACGCAAATTAAGGACCCGCTGGAACTGAGAGAAAATACATATGCTACCGCAGCTGTTTGGTTTGCTTGTGGACTTGACCCTGCTAAAACTGTATTTTATCGTCAAAGTGATATTCCGGAAGTGACAGAATTAATGTGGTATTTGTTGTGCTTTTACCCATACTCCAGATTGACACTCGCACACAGCTTCAAAGACAAACAGGATCGACTGGAAGATGTGAACGGAGGCTTGTTTTCCTATCCGATTTTAATGGCTGCTGACATTGTTTTGTATGATGCTGAAATTGTTCCAGTTGGAAAGGACCAACTTCAACATTTGGAAATGACACGCGATGTAGCTGCAAGATTCAACACTAAAATGGGAGAAACATTTGTTTTACCAAGCGAAAAAATCCAAGAGGACAACAAGTTGATACCTGGAACGGATGGCGAAAAAATGAGTAAGTCGCGCGACAATACCATCAATATATTTTTACCTGAAAAGCAATTGCGCAAGCAAGTAATGTCGATAGAAACAGATAGTAAAGCATTAGAGGAACCAAAAGACCCAACAACTTGTCACGTATTTGCCTTGTATCAATTGATTGCCAACCAAGAACAAATTCAGTTAATGACTGAAAATTACCTCCAAGGTGGATATGGATACGGTCATGCAAAACAAGCATTATACGAATTGATTTTAGAAAAATTTCAAACAGAACGAGAACGATTTGATTATTTGATGAACCATAAAAATGAATTGGATGAAGTCTTAGCTCTTGGTGCTGAGAAAGCTCGAATAGTTGCAAAAAAAGTACTTCAGCGGGTTCGAACAAAATTGGGATATTAACAATACGTGAGTTAACTGACTTTCTGTCAGTATATTTTTCAAGGCATATTCTTTGACTTATTCAGAGTTATGCAACAAAATTCTCCATTTGAATTAACGTTAAAAAATGCGGTAATACCGGCTTTCATTATCGTTGGACTAATGTGGTTGATTTATATTATTGATTATATCCTTCCTATAAATCTTTATGAATGGGGAGTTCAAGCACAAACATGGAAAGGATTAAGAGGTGTTTTGTTTATGCCTCTAATTCATGCTCCGGAAAACATCAAACATATCTTCAATAATTCATTACCCACTTTCTTGTTATTGACAGCCTTGTTTTATTCATATAAAGAAGTTGCTTGGAAAGTTTTCGTTTCAGCGTGGGTATTAACTGGCGTGTTTGTTTGGATATTTGCTATTAGTAGCAGTGGGTATCACATTGGAATGAGTGGGGTTATTTATGCCTTAGTTGGATTCCTTTTTACATCCGGTGTGATTAGGCGCTTTTTTCCATTACAAGCGCTTTCATTATTCGTTGTTTTTTTATACGGGAGTTTGATTTGGGGCATTTTTCCAATGGATCCTCAAGTATCGTGGCAAGGGCATTTTATGGGACTCATCGTTGGTATTTGGCTGGCTTTTTATTTCAGAACTGAAGGACCAAAACGACCTAAATTCCAATATGAAATTGAAAGAGAAATGGGCATTGAACCACCCGACCTAGAAGGTATTTACTTAGAGCGACTACGGCAATTGGAAGAAAAAGAAAAAGAAAACGAACTAACTCCCGAAACGAACCAGAAACCAATTCAAATTGTTTATCACATAAGGAAAGAGGAATCCAAAACAAATTCTAAAATCAGATCAAATACCGATGAAATTAAATGAGTTAACCCCTGAAGAAAAACGGGTAATTATTGACAAAGGAACGGAATACCCTTATACCGGAAAATACGATCGTTTTTTTGAGAACGGTTTATATGCTTGCAAACAATGTGAACACCCCTTGTATCTATCCAATTCAAAATTTAATTCTGGATGCGGATGGCCAGCGTTTGATGATGAAATCCCCAATGCCATAAAGCATATTTTAGATAAAGATGGAAAAAGAACTGAGATCGTTTGCGCATCATGTAACGGACACCTGGGCCATGTATTTGAAGGGGAAGAACTCACACCCAAAAACACGCGTCATTGCGTAAATTCTATCTCGTTAGTCTTTATTCCCGCCTAAAAGTAGTTATTTACAGTGATAAATATCATCGCATTTGGCGTAGATTAATTCGTGTAATATCAGCTGAGCAGCCAACGCAACCTGACTGTAATTTTGGGAACTATTTCCGAAACTTGCTGCCTTCGTCTGCCACATGACTAAAATCAAGTCCTTGCCGCCCTTTTTGGGTGCAATTTTATCAACTACCGCCCTAACATTTCCTGCTCCCGCATGGTATATGTGCATTACGAATAATCGAAACCAGAGATCGTTTTCAACATAACTGATCCCGTGTTTATTCAACATCCGTTTTGCCTCCGGAATACAAATGCGCGAAATCAATCGTGCTGCACCATATGCGGATCGATCAAAATCTTTGCGCTCATCCTTCCAATCAGTTACGATTAATCCCTGGTGACGCGCTACTTCAGGCATCAATTGGAAAGGCCCGTATGCACCAGTGGTAGATTTTTTTAATTGTCCCGGACTTTCAATCAACAGAATTGCCTGGGCATACCATGGATCTACTTTGTGCTTTTCAAATGCAGCAACCCCTTTTGACAGGGACGAATACACCGCTTCGAAAAGATAAAAATTACTTTTGCCAACAACCACTGATATTATTTCATTTGAAGGAACATTCAACTCCATTTTCAAAGCCTCTTTTGCTTTTTCTTTTTGCTCATCAGTAAATGATTTCCAATCCTTGGAAGACATAATCTTTCGTATTTTTTTATCTGTTCCTTGACTAACTACGCATGAATCAGGGGATAACTGCATAACAACTTTCCAATAATTCATTTGAGGTAAAGCATCCCAGCGCTCATTAAAAATAGCATCCATGTGCATGATTTCACTAACCACATTATCGCGATGAACAATTACTTTTTGCTCATCCCACGAATCCAAAGGCTGTGCATTAATAATAGCGAAAAAAGACAAAAATACAAGTAAGAAGATAGGTTTAATCATGAGGAAATACTAAGATTCTGAAATTACAAAATTTGGAAAAGACACCCATTTAAACACTGATTAGTTAGTAACAATTGAATGTTAGTGTACCCAAATCTTACCTAAAAAACGACTCAAAAATTTGATGTTAATTTAATTTTACCACTTTTTACCACATAATTAAAAGCCTTTATTTAAAAGAACTTTAATACGAAAACGAAACATTTAATAAGCCGTTAACGTAACAAGTTATCAACAATTTAAAACTGAGTGGTAAAAAGTGGTAAATAATCTCTATTTTTACCCATTATTACGCTATGGCAGGATTAGTAGGAGAATTTGAGGTTAAAATGGACACGAAAGGTCGTTTCCTTTTTCCTTCCGGTTTACGGAAGCAGCTTTCTCCTGCGACTCAGCGAGACTTTATGTTGAATAAAGGATTTGAGGATTGTTTAACGTTATACCCACTGAATGAATGGGAGAAAATTAGCGAGCGATTATCCAAATTGAATTTATTTAAACCAAAGAATCGAATGTTCTACCGTTTGTTTCATCAAGGAGCAAAAATGGTAGCACTAGACAATGCCGGTCGAATCTTGGTGCCAACCACACACATGGAACGTGTAGGACTGCAACAAGATGTTATGCTAATTGCATACAACGATCGCATTGAAATCTGGGACAAATCCAAATACTTCGGCATGATCGAAGGAAGCATGGCAGATTTCGCTGATTTGGCGGATGAAGTAATGGGTGATTTAGAAAATGGAGAATAATAGAGCGTATCACATACCGGTTCTGTTAAATGAATGCATTGAAGGATTAAATATAAATCCAGATGGTATTTACGTGGATGTTACTTTTGGCGGCGGCGGACATTCAAAAGAAATTTTCTCGAAACTTTCTGAAAAAGGAAAACTAATCGTTTTTGATCAAGATGCTGACGCATTAAAAAACAGTTGGAAGGCTCCCAATTTTCATTTTATCGCCAGTAATTTTTCATTTCTAAGCAATCAGCTGTACGCACTGGGAATCACAAAAGTGGATGGAATCTTAGCTGATCTTGGTGTTTCATCCCATCAATTTGATGAAGGAAAACGTGGGTTTTCTTTTAGAGCTGATGCTCCTTTGGATATGCGAATGAATCAACGGTCTGGAAAGTCTGCCAAAGACATTGTGAATAGCTACGAAGAATCTGAATTGATGAGAGTTTTCAAAGATTATGGAGAATTAAATCAAGCACGAAGAATTGCCCAAGCTATCACCCTAGAACGTGCTCATAAACCCATTGGAACCACCTTAGAACTTTGTAGCGCATTACAACATTTGGCGCCAAAATTTAAAGATTATAAGTTTTTTGCTCAAGTTTTTCAAGCGTTGCGAATAGAAGTGAATCAAGAAATGGCAGTTCTTGAAAAATTGATTTTGGATGCCACCGAACTGATGGCTGAAAATGGTCGCTTTGTAGTCATGTCCTATCATTCCTTAGAAGATCGATTAGTGAAAAACTATTTCAAACGGGGTTCATTTGCCGGAATAGAAACCAAGGATTTCTTTGGAAATGTATTAAAGCCATTCGCTGAAATAAACAGACATCCTCTTATACCAAACGAAGAGGAAATGGAAAGGAATTCGAGAGCAAGAAGTGTGCGATTAAGAATAGCTGAACGCAATGAAAGATAACGAATACATAGACAAGGATACTACTTCTGACTCAACTGGTTCGGAGAAGAAACAACGCACAACAAAGGGTAAGAAAAACTCTCTTGCTACGTTGCTAAATGGTGAATTCCTCTTAAAAAGCTTTGTACTTGATAACCTTGGATATGTCTTCTTTCTGATTTTTCTCTTGCTAATTCTTGTGGGTAAAAGTTATTATGGAAAACAACTTTCTAAAGACATAAACCAATCACAGCGTGAAGTTGATCAAATGACAGCAGATTATGTGGAAGCAAAAGCAAAAGTGGAAGAAGAAGGTTTGCGCTATAAACTCATTGAAAAATTAGACACAAATCTGAAAGAGAACCAGAATGTTACTAAAGTAATTCGGATAAAAACAATATCGCCTCTCAAATGAAAGACGGAAACAAAAATATCTATTTTAAAGCCTACGGAATCTACGTGGGGTTTATTGTGGTGATGATTGTTGTGCTTGTCAAAACCATGTCCATTCAATTTGATGGTGCTGGTAAAATTTTATCTTTCGGTGAAGACAAATTACCGATAAGAATGGTAAATAAAATTCCGCGAAGTGGTGAGATTTTAGACATGAATCTTGTTCCCTTGGTGACTTCAATATCTTTTTTTGATATTCGAATGGACCCTACAGTAATCGAGGATAAAACCTTCGACAAAGAAATTACTGATTTATGTCAGGGATTATCCAATTTGTATCCGGATAAAACGGCTCGTCAATATGAAGATGATATTCGAACTGCCCGCGAAAAAGGCAATCGCTATTTACTCATCCGAAAACGTGTCACAAATGAAGAACGCAAAAAAATTGCAGCTCTACCAATTTTCAGATTAGGGAAAATGAAAGGTGGATTGATTGATTCTATTGAATCAATTGAACGAAAACGCCCAAATGGTGATATGTTGAGCAGAACGTTGGGTTATTTCAACGACCAAGGAAAAGATGTTGTTAAGGTAGGAATTGAAGGGGCTTATTATGATTACTTAAAAGGAAGTCCAGGCCAAGAAATTGAGCAGCGGATTTCAACAGGATGGAAAAAGACTGGCAAAATTGTTAAAGAAGCTGTTGAAGGCGCAGATGTTATTACTTCTTTCGATAAAGAAATTCAAGAAGTAGCCCATTCTGAATTAGAACGCCAATTAAAATCGCAAGAAGCAACTAGTGGATGTGTAATTGTAATGGATGTAAAAACCGGATTTGTTCGCGCAATTTCGAATTTAACGAGAGATAAAGCAGGGAACTATTCTGAAAAATTAAACCATGCGATTAACGCAATTGAGGTACCTGGATCAACTTTTAAATTAGCTTCTTTAATGGCTGCGTTGGAAGACAAAAAAGTTCGGATTACAGATTCAGTGCGCGCCGTTGGTCGTTACAAATTTCCGGGTAAAACTTTTGAAGACGCGAATGAAGGAAAAGGATACGGGAGGATTACAATTAAACAAGCGTTCGAAAAATCATCCAATGTATTTTCACAAATTATTTTTAATGCCTATAAATCAGAACCTGATGCATTTTTAAGTCGCCTGGATAAATTTGGGATTACCAAACCATTAGGTATTGCCATTTCAGGAGAAGGTATTCCAAAGTTTAATAGACCGGGTGACAAAAAAGGGTGGTCTGGACTTTCTTTACCTTCGATGGGTATTGGATATGAGATTTCCATGACCCCTCTACAAATATTGAATTTGTACAATTCTGTGGCGAACAATGGAAAAATGATGAAACCGCAATTTGTTCAGGAAATTCAAAGACATGGGGAAACCATCAAGAAATTTGATCCAATTGTTTTAAATAATGCAATTTGTTCACCTGAAACTGTTCGATTACTTAAATTGTGCATGGAAGGCGTTATGTCTAATGGCACGGGAAAAAACATTACGTCATCACTCTTTACTATTGCCGGGAAAACAGGAACCGCTCGCCTACTAGATGTAAAAAAAGGATACGATGGTGAAAAGAAATCGTATCAAGCTTCATTTGTTGGGTATTTCCCCGCTGACAATCCAATCTATTCATGTATCGTGGTGGTAACGAATCCGAAAGTTGCATACTATGGATCCGTTGTGGCAGGAACTGTTTTTGGCGCAATAGCTAATAAAGTATACGCTAATACCTTGAAATATCATAAAGCTATTAACGAAAACAGAACACGAAGCACAGAAACACCTCTATTTAAAAACGGGCACAGAACAGATATTTTCAATTTAATGAATCATTTCAAAATCAAACCCATTTTCATTGACCCTTCAGATTGGCTAGTTGGAATTTTAGAGGAAAACAAATTGACCCTAAAAAACCTACCGATTTCTAAAGATCAAATCCCAGACCTAATTAACATGAATGCTAAAGATGCCGTTTATTTAATTGAATCGTGTGGGATGGTTGCAAGAGTTATAGGTTTTGGGAAAGTTGTATCACAATCTTTGAAACCAGGCGAACCCATATTTAAAGGTGGTGTAATTGAAATCAATCTTCACTAAAGGATATGAAACTAGAACAAATTTGTACACATCTCTCGATAAAGAATCTTACAGGTTCCTTGGATAAATCGATTTCAAAAATTGTTTTTGACTCTCGACTTGCTGATACAGACTCCCTTTTTGTTGCAATAATTGGAAGTTCCTCAGATGGTCATTCTTACATTCAACAAGTTATTGACCAAGGTTGTAGCGCTATCATTGTCCAAAATAAACCTGTGAGCGATTCGAACTGCACCATCATTGAAGTTGAAAACACCGCTGAAGCTCTAGCACTTGTTTCTACAGAGTTTCATGGAAATCCATCCAAGGACCTAAAGCTGATTGGAATTACAGGCACGAATGGAAAAACAACCACCGCAACATTGTTATTCAATGCGTTTTCCGCACTTGGATACGCATGTGGACTTATTTCAACAGTAGTAAATAAAATCGGAGAAAAAAACATCCCTTCTACTCACACAACACCCGATCCAATACAATTGAATCAATTATTAGCTGAAATGGTGGATGCTAGATGTGAATACGTTTTCATGGAGGTAAGTTCTCACGCTATTCATCAACACAGAATCGGCGGGTTGCATTTTACTGGTGGAATCTTTTCCAATATCACGCATGATCATTTAGATTACCACAAGACTTTTGCTGAATACATTCAAGTAAAAAAACGTTTTTTCGATACACTTCCTAAAGGTGCATTTGCTCTTACCAATATTGATGATAAAAACGGAAAGGTGATGCTTCAAAATACCTTAGCAAAAACCTATACCTATGCCGTTCAATCACCTGCTGATTTTAAGGCTAAAATTATCGAAAACCAATTCTCAGGAATGGCGCTTCAATTCAATGGAATTGAAGTATGGACGAAGTTAATTGGAAAATTTAATGCCTATAATTTGCTTGCCGTTTATGCAACAGGGCTACTTTTAAATCAAGATAAAACGGAATTACTGCAAGTTCTTAGCACACTAGAATCTGTTGAAGGACGATTTCAATATATCAAAAGCAGCAATGGGATTACAGCGATTATCGATTATGCCCATACACCTGATGCATTAAGCAATGTATTAACAACTATTCAAACCATTAGAAAAAAAGAGGAGCGAATCCTGACCGTTGTGGGCTGCGGAGGAGACAGAGACAGAACAAAAAGACCTGATATGGCTCGAATTGCCTGTGAAATGAGTGATCAAGTGATTTTAACCTCAGACAACCCAAGAACGGAGGATCCACAAATCATTTTAAATGAAATGTTGAGTGGGGTTTCAGCAGAAATGTCGGCAAAAACACTTTGTATAATCGACCGTGGACAAGCAATAAAAACTGCTGTTTCTTTAGCAAAAAATGGAGACATTATCCTAATTGCAGGGAAAGGGCACGAGAAATATCAAGAAATCAACGGAGTAAAACACGACTTTGATGATTTCTCATTAACAAATTCTATGTTGAACTTAATTGGAAAATAATGCTATACTATTTATTTGATTACTTAGACAAATTTAATTTCCCAGGAGCTGGGTTATTTGATTACATTTCTTTTAGAGCTGCGTTGGCACTCATTTCTTCATTAATCATTTCCATTTTATTTGGAAAACGGATAATTAATTTACTAAAAAAACAACAAATTGGTGAAACAGTTAGAGACCTTGGATTAACCGGTCAGCTTGAAAAATCAGGAACACCTACCATGGGTGGTTTAATAATCCTAGGAGCCATTTTAATCCCAACACTCTTATTCGCAAAATTGCATAACATCTATGTAATCACAATGTTACTAGCAACAGTTTGGCTTGGATTAATCGGATTCTTAGATGATTACATTAAAGTATTCAAAAAAAACAAAGAAGGGTTAAAAGGTCGTTTTAAGGTAATCGGTCAAATTGGTGTGGGACTAATCGTTGGGTGCATTCTCTATTTTTCCGAAGATGTCATTGTACACAAAAGAGTTGCTGCTGACTATAAACTAAATGTAGGAGAATCTTTTGTTAGCCATCAGCACATAAATAACGCGAACGAAAATTATAAATGGATTCGTACGGATGACATGACGACCACAATTCCGTTCATTAAAGGAAACGAATTCAATTACAACTGGCTCATTGGTGATTGGCAAAAAAGCTATGGATGGCTCATCTTTATTCCTATTGTAATTTTTATTGTAATTGCTGTATCTAATGGAGCAAACATGACCGATGGCTTGGATGGTTTAGCTACTGGAACATCCGCAATCGTTGGGATAGCTTTAGCTGTTTTAGCCTATGTTAGTTCCAACGCTCGATTCGCTGATTATTTGAACGTTATGTATATTCCATTCGCAGAAGAATTGGTGATTTTTATCGCTGCATTTGTGGGTGCGTGTGTTGGATTTTTGTGGTACAATTCCTTTCCAGCACAAGTTTTTATGGGCGACACAGGAAGTTTAGCATTGGGCGGAATTATCGCAGTATTTGCAATAAGCATTAGAAAAGAATTATTGATTCCGGTGCTTTGCGGTATTTTTCTAATTGAAAATCTATCTGTCATTCTCCAAGTGGGTTATTTCAAATACACCAAGAGAAAATATGGAGAAGGCAGGCGCATGTTCAAAATGGCCCCTTTACATCATCATTATCAAAAAGTTGGTTTGCATGAGGCGAAGATTGTATCTCGTTTCTGGATTGTGGCCGTTTTATTAGCAGTAATTACAATCGTAACCCTGAAACTTAGATAATGAATATCCAACCTGGAAATATCGTTGTTTTAGGCGCTGGTGAAAGTGGAATCGGCACTGCCATTCTTGCCCAAAAAATGGGATGGAAAGTTTGGGTGTCCGATGCCGGAAAAATCAAACAAGAGCATCAGCAGAAATTGAATGAACTTGAAGCCGGCTGGGAACAAGAAAAACATTCAGAGGAGAAAATACTTACTGCTGATTTAGTAGTGAAATCACCCGGGATTCCTGATTCAGCGCCATTAATCCTTGCCATTAAAGCAAAAGGCATTTCTATTATTTCAGAAATAGAATTTGGGGGCTATTACTGCAAAGCAAAAACAATTTGCATTACAGGAAGTAATGGTAAAACAACGACTACATTATGGCTCCATCATATTTTGAGAAAAGCTGGACTCAATGTAGGTTTAGCAGGCAATATTGGGCATAGCTTTGCTAAACAATTAGCTGAAAATGATTTCGATTTATACGTATTAGAAATTAGCTCTTTTCAGCTTGATGACATGATTGATTTTCGAGCAGACATTTCAATTTTGACAAACATTACGCCTGACCATTTGGATAGATATAATTATGAAATGCAAAATTATGTCAATTCAAAGTTTCGAGTTATCCAAAATCAACGCAAGGAAGATTGGTTTATCTATAACGCAGATGACCCCATCATTGCAACAGAAATTGAAAAACGAAAACCTACTATGCGATGCGCTCCATTTAGCATAAAACAGGAGATAAAACAAGGAGCATTTGCATCAAACGAACAACTAATAATCAACATAAACAAACAATTTAACATGTCAATTCATGAATTAGCACTTAAGGGTAAGCACAATACCCAGAACGCTCTTGCGGCCGGAATAGCAGCAAGAATACTCGAAATCCGTAAGGATGTAGTGCGAGAAAGTCTACAAGACTTTACGAATGTCGAACATCGTTTAGAATTTGTTGCCAAAGTGAACGGCATTGAGTTCATTAATGATTCAAAAGCAACAAACATTAACTCAGCGTGGTTTGCCTTAGAAAGCATGGATAAACCAACCGTTTGGATTGTTGGAGGCGTTGATAAAGGCAATGATTATTCTGAATTATTGGCACTTGTTAAGGACAAAGTGAAGGCAATCATTTGCTTGGGGACAGATAACCAAAAAATTATTGAAACATTCCAAGGAAGTGTTGAAAAAATAGTTGAGGCAAAATCAGCAGGTGAGGCAGTAGCTTTTGGATATCGATTAGCAAGTAAGGAAGAAACTGTATTGTTATCGCCAGCTTGTGCTAGTTTCGATTTATTTGAAAACTACGAAGATCGTGGAAATCAATTTAAAAACGCAGTTCGTTCGCTATAAATAATTATTCTGATGAGTGAAAAGGAAATAGCTCAAATTGAGGACTCTATAATCAAAGCGAGAAAAGAAGGTTTATTAAAAGCTACCGATTCTTCGATGCAATCGCATGGAAAATTATGGGGCTTGGATGTATTTTCATGGATAAACCCCAAACCAGCAGTGCTTGCCGCTACCATGGAATCTTTTCCCTTTCCGCTTATCTGGCTTTCTTCACTTGCTGAAAAAGAACCCGTACTACTTTCAAATCCCGGTCTGATGGCTAAAATTCATTACGCGGTTGAAATAAATACGAATGAGGATGAGGATGAGCGCTTTTTAAATAACCGCTCTAAAGTAAATTCTGTTTCCGAAGCGTTTAATGTTATTCAGCAAATTAAGATTAAACCATCTATTTTGCTCTTTACCTATGCTAATTCTGATTGGGAATATCAAAAGAATAGATTTATTGATTATTTGTCACTTGCTCAAGTAAAATGAAGTCGTATCTGAAATATCTGAAAGGTGATCCTGTTATATGGGTTATATCACTCATTCTTCTTTCTTTTTCCTTGGTAACCGTGTATAGTTTTGTGCCTATACTGGTGAAAATGGAAGGAGGTTCACCTATTCAATATTTATACAAACATTTCATTTACGTCTTAATTGGCTTTTTTGCCATGTATTGGATTCATTTACGTGATTCAAAGTACTTCTCACAATTAGCCAAACTAGGTTTTTATTTAGCCGTTATTTTACTCGTATACACCTTGCTTTTTGGATCTAAAATCAATGATGCTGGGCGCTGGATTCGGATTCCATTTATTGGACTAACTTTTCAATCGTCTGATTTTGCCAAGGTGGCAATTATTGTTTATCTATCGCGCCTACTTATAAAATATCAAGATGATTTAAACGACTGGCGCAATGGCGTTTTTCACGTTTTCTGGCCGCCTGCATTAATATGTGTATTGATCGTGAAAGACAACTTTTCAACCGCAGCATTACTTTTCATGATCTGCATCATCATACTTTTCATAGGTAAAATGCCAATAAAAAAACTTTTGCTTATCAATACTGGAATAATCTTAGTAGGAATTATGGCAGTGGGGATACACAAAGCAGCTCCCGCATTAAACATTTTACCTCGTTATCAAACCTGGGAGAATCGAATTTTTAATAAATTGGACGATGACAAAGATATTGTGTCGAATGCTCAGGCACTGAATGCTCGATTGGCTATTAATAATGGTTCTGTTTTCGGACAAGGAGTTGGAGACGGAAAATTGAAAGAATACATCCCTGAAGCCTATGCTGATTTTTACTATTCCAGTTTTGTGGAGGAATTTGGTTCATTTTCCGCAGTCCTTTTAGTTTTACTCTACCTTATTTTACTCTATCGAATTATACGCGTCGGTTTAAATGCGGAAAAACTATTTGAAACATACGTTTGCTTAGGAATTGGGACCTTACTATTGACTCAAGTAAGTGTAAACATGCTAGTATGCACAGGGGTTTTTCCGGTTACAGGACAAAATATGCCCCTTTTAGCGATGGGAGGGTCTGCACTCATCATGGCTTGTGTATCAATTGGTATTGTTCAATCCATTGCTTACAACCAACAAAAAAAATCGAAAACAAAAACAGATAATTCATTTGACGCATTATGAAATTAGAACGAGTAATTATTTCCGGAGGAGGAACTGGCGGTCATATTTTCCCAGCGATTGCCATTGCAGATGAAATTAAAAAGCGCTTTCCAATGTGTCATGTCCTATTTGTTGGAGCCGAGGGTAAAATGGAAATGGAGCGGGTTCCAAAAGCAGGTTATAAAATTAAAGGTCTTCCCATCCAAGGATTCCAACGGAAATTTTCTCTTGCAAATTTCAAACTTCCTTTCAAAATCATTCAAAGCTTATTAAAAGCGCGCAGAATCATTAAAGATTTTCGTCCACAATTAGTTATTGGTGTTGGAGGATACGCTAGTGGCCCAACTCTGAAAATGGCCAATCTACTAGGTGTACCAACCCTCATTCAAGAGCAAAATTCTTTCCCCGGAAAAACAAATAAATTACTAGCCAAAAAAGCAGTTGCAATCTGCACCGCATATCCTAACATGGATCGGTTTTTTCCTACAGAAAAAATACATTTAACAGGAAACCCTGTTCGAATTGATATGGTAGAAGTCACCAATAAAAAAGAACTAGGCATTGAATTTTTTAAATTAGACAAAAATAAACCCACTCTGTTGGTTATTGGAGGTTCATTGGGAGCGAAAACACTCAATAAATCCATTAAACATGGATTGGAAAAACTCGACCAAGCCGGCGTGCAGGTAATCTGGCAATGTGGAAGGTTGTATCACGCAGATTTATCCATCTCTGTAAATAGAAGAAATTTACCATCCATTCATTTGTACCAATTTATTGAGCGCATGGATTTAGCTTATGCTGCGGCTGACGTCGTAATTTCAAGAGCGGGAGCAATTTCTGTTTCAGAATTATGTATTGTAGCTAAGCCAACAATCTTGGTTCCTTCACCCAATGTAGCCGAAGATCATCAAACAAAAAATGCAATGGCCCTTGTTGATGCACGAGCAGCTATATTAGTACGAGATGGTGAAGCAAGAAATACCTTAATACAAACAACCATCGAATTAATTTCTTCTACCACCGAACAAGAAAAATTAAGTGCCGAAATTAAAAAATTCGGTAAAGCAAATGCTACTCATGAAATTGTTGACTTGTGTGAATCGATCGCTATAAAAAAATGGAAATAAATTTTAGTAAAAATAGCAATCTAACTGATTTTAAATCAGTTTATTTCATAGGAATTGGTGGAATTGGTATGTCCGCACTTGCCCGTTACTTTAATGCACTTAATTACACTGTAGGTGGTTATGATAAAACCCCCTCTCCATTAACTGAACAGCTAAGCAATGAGGGATGTTTCGTTCATTTTGATGATTTAGGAGAAAACATACCCACCGCCTTTCAAGACAAACAAACTACCCTCATTGTTTTCACACCTGCAATTCCAGCAAATCACGGGGAATTAGAATATGTTCGTTCATCTGGATATACAATTTTGAAACGATCAGAAGTGTTGGGCCTAATAACCCAAAGCATGAAAGGGTTGTGTGTTGCTGGAACTCATGGTAAAACAACAACAAGTACTTTATTGGCACACATACTGCATGAAAACAACTGGCAGTGTAGCGCTTTTTTAGGAGGAATTTCCACCAATTTTAATTCCAACTTATTGATCAGTAAAAAAAGCGAATTTGCCGTAATTGAAGCAGATGAATTTGACCGATCATTCTTGCGTCTTTCTCCTTATGCAGCAATCATTACTTCTGCCGACCCAGATCACTTAGATATTTATGGTACTGCTGAAAAATTTCAGGAAGGGTTTCAGCTTTATGCTGACCGAATTCATTCTGACGGATTTTTAGTTCTAAGAGAAGGCTTACCTTTTACTTCAAAGGCAAAAATCTATACTTACGCAGTAGGAAGCCAAACTGCCGATTTTCGCGCATTGAACCTGCGTATTAGTGAAGGCAAATTTCTAATGGATGTTTCGTTTACCGATAATCAATGGAATGATGTAGAATTAGGTGTCCCAGGAATACACAACGCAGAAAATGCCCTTGGATGTATTGGTTTGCTCGTAAAACTTGGTATGTCAGAAACTGAAATACGCGCGGGACTAAGCTCGTTTCGAGGGGTAAAAAGACGATTTGAATATATTATTCGAAAAAAGGAACTCGTTTACATAGATGACTATGCGCATCATCCACAAGAAATAAAAGCGTTAATTGATTCAGTTCGATTGATGTATCCGAATAAAAAAATAACCGGAATATTTCAACCTCATTTATTTTCAAGGACAGCTGACTTTATGCAATCTTTCGCTGATGAGTTAGCGCGATTAGATGAAGTAATCATAATGCCAATATACCCTGCAAGAGAACTCCCAATACCCGGAATTAACGCAGATTTGCTCTTACAAAAAATCAATAATTCAAATAAAAAGTTAGTGGAAGCAAACAACATCGTTGAAGAAATCGCTAATCGCAAAATCGACCTATTATTGACAATTGGAGCTGGTGATATTGATCGAATTGTACACTTGCTCAAAAAGCAATTAAATCCATAACAAACGAATGATGCGCTGGGTAAAAATAATAGGTTTAATCACATTCTTCATCGGATTGATCGTTCTTATCGTATTTGTCAGAAAGGCAGAAAATGAAACGATTTTGAAAAAACCAGAAATCCTTATTCAGGTGGATGGTGAAAGTGCATTTTTAACAAAGGCTGAACTTTTGCTTCGCCTGGAACGAGGAAACCTTTTACCAAAAGGATTATCTACTGAAAAACTAGACCCACAAAAAGTAGAATTGTTTATCAAAAAGATGTCAGAGGTGAAAAGTGCCAAAGTCTATAAAAACATTGGAAATGAATGGAAAATTGATGTTGTGCTTCGGGTTCCCATTGCTAGAATTTTCAATACATCTAATGAAAGTTATTACCTAGACAAAGAAGGATATAAAATCGGTACATCCAATTTTCATACAGCAAGAGTACTTGTTTTTAACGGTGCAATTCCTGACAGAATGAACCAGGAAAATGTAACTGAAATTATTAACAACAAATCCTTGAAAAGTATTCGAAAAATTGATGATGTGTATCGAATTTCGAATTATGTTTGTAATGATCCGATTTTGTCATCACTAATTGGACAAGTGTTTGTGAATGAGCAACATGAATTTGTAATGATTCCAATCGTTGGCGAACAAATCATCGAATTTGGAACGGCAAACACGGATGAGGAGGTGCAAGAGAAATTTAAGAAATTAAAAATCTTCTACGAACAGGCAATTCCTTACGAAGGTTGGAATAAATACAGTGTGATAACGATTAAGTATAACGGACAAATTGTCTGCAAGAAAAAATAAGTATGGGAAATTCAATTGTTGTAGGTCTAGATATTGGAACAACTAAAATTGCTTGTTTTGTTGGAAAACAAAATGATCATGGTAAAATTGAAATAATTACCATGGGCAAAAGTGAATCTCTTGGGGTTATAAGAGGGGATGTTCGAAACATCGATCGCACGGTAGAGTCAATTATTGCAGCAGTTACTCAAGCCCAATCAAGAGTTACTGGTCATTTAAACATTCGTAGCGTTTATGTTGGAATTGCAGGTCAACATATTAAAAGTATTCAACACAGCGGCTTGATTACACGTGACAATGCTGAATCACTTATTCGCCAGCCGGACATTGATGCGCTTATTGATGATATGTATAAAATGGTTATGAAACCGGGCGAAGAAATAATCTCGGTTTTTCCTCAAGAATTTATCATAGATAACGAACCCGGACATAAAGATCCAATTGGTATTGCTGGAGGACGATTAGAATCTAATTGCCATATTATTACAGGAAATGTTTCGGCTGTTCGTAGCATCAAAAATTGCATTGAACTTGCCCAACTTGAAGTGAAGGAGATTATCTTGGAACCGATTGCTTCGTCACATGCAGTGTTAGGCGAAGAAGAAAAAGAAGCGGGTGTTGTATTGGTGGACATTGGCGGAGGCACCACTGATGTGGCTATTTTCTATGAAGGAATACTCAGACACACCGCTGTTATTCCATTTGGTGGAAACATAATTACGGATGACATTAAACAAGGATGTCAAATCATGCGGAAATATGCCGAGCAATTAAAAGTGAAATATGGATCTGCGTCACCAACAGATAGCTTATTACATCAAGTCGTTGGAATTCCTGGTATTCGTCCCGGCGCAAACAAAAAAGAAATTACAGTTCGCACGCTATCCATGATTATAGAGGCACGTATGTCAGAAATTATTGATTTTGTGAAATACGAAATTCTTAATTCGGGATATGAAGATAAAATGAGCGCGGGAATCGTACTTACCGGCGGAGGTTCTCAACTAAAGCATCTGCCTCAATTGGTTATGTTACGAACTGGATTGGATGCGCGCATTGGATATCCAACAGAACATTTAGCAAACACAAAAGAAATGGCAGAAAATTTAGCGAGTCCAATTTTTGCTACAGGAATCGGGCTGGTAATAAATGGATTTCAAAGCTTGTCTAAGTTTAAAAATGTAACAGATTCAGACAAAATAGATGATCCTAGCGCAAGTCCAGAAGGACCAAGAGAAACTTTTTTCACGAAAATGCTTAAGAAATTTGAGGACAAAGTTCCGCGAATGTTTAAGGAGGAAGATTAATTATTTGAACACAACAACAAAACAGAAAATATGATGGAATTTGATTTACCAAGCTCTAATTCGATTATCAAAGTAATCGGAGTTGGTGGCGGCGGCAGTAACGCCGTTAATCACATGTATAATATGGGTATTATCGGTGTAGATTTTATCGTTTGCAACACAGATCGTCAAGCGTTAGACATTTCTCCAGTACCCTTAAAAATACAACTTGGACCTTCGTTAACAGAAGGTAGAGGAGCAGGCGCTCTCCCTGAAGTTGGGATGCAAGCTGCCAATGAAAATATTGAGGAAATACGCGAACTATTAGGAAACAACACTAAATTAGTTTTTGTTACTGCCGGATTAGGTGGTGGTACGGGAACGGGAGCAGCTCCAGTAATTGCGCAAGTTGCCAAAGATTTAGGGATTTTAACTGTTGGAATTGTTACCGTTCCTTTTACTTTTGAAGGTAAAAAAAGAAGGCAACAAGCAGAAGATGGATTGGAGAAAATGCGCGAGAATGTTGACACATTATTAGTAATAAACAACGAGCGACTACACCAACTAAGTAAAAACTGCACCATTTCACAAGCCTTTGGGATGGCAGATGATATTTTGACAGTAGCCGCAAAAGGAATTGCCGAGTTGATATCAGTTACTGGCTACATCAATGTTGACTTTAATGATGTTAATACTGTTATGCGTAACAGTGGCCATGCAATTATGGGTAGTGCACAAGCTGAGGGCGAAGATAGAGCATTAATAGCTATTCAAACTGCATTAACTTCCCCATTGTTAAATGATAACAATATCGATGGTGCTCGCTACGTATTGTTAAATATTACGTTTGGTGACAAAGAGTTAACCATGGACGAAATAAGTGTTATTACCGATTTTATTCAAAATGAAGCTGGTGCGAACGCAGAAGTTATTTGGGGATACGGAAATGACACCTCTCTTGGAGATAAAATTAACATTACACTAATTGCAACCGGATTTTCAATGGCTTCAACGCCTGTACATGGGCTAGAGAAACCTGCTGAAATTAATAAGATAGAACTTGAAGATGATTTAAAAACTGAAATTAACACTCCCCTGGGCAATCCAATGGCTAGTGTAACGAAAGTTTCTTCCTATCCATCGATAGAAAATATTCAACCTGCAAATCAGACTTCGAATACTGAATTAACGTCGGTAAACCCTTCAAATTCTCAATACACAGCTCCAGTTACTCGTGTTGAATTAGAAAATGAACTAACAATAACAGAATCAAAAGAGGAGGTATTACCTATAAATGAAGCTAACCCAGTTGATGATACTAAAAATATTGAATTCAATTGGGAAGTTATTGAGAAAAATGTTCAAGAAACACCAAACGAGGTAGTTTCAATAAATGAACCAATAAATGAAATTGAAACCTCAGAAGTTATTGTATTTGATTTAGAAGACGAAACTGAGGCAACTATTTCAAAACCGAAAAGCAATTTAACTGCTGAGGAACAACAACAAATCGCTCAAGAAAGATACAATCGCATTCGAACAATGACCACAAAGTTGAAAAATGCTGATGGAATCACAGAGTTTGAAAATGAGCCTGCTTTTGTTCGTCGAAATCTTCAAATCAACGATTCAAACCCAAGTACAGAAAAACCGTTTAGTCGATTTGGTTTATCAGATGATACGAATGGAAACACTACATTAAAAGGAAATAGTTTTTTACACGATAACGTAGACTAATGTCATTCACAGAGAAAATAAACAACGATATAAAACAAGCCATGCTCGCTAAAGACAAAGATACTTTAGCGGCATTGCGTGATATAAAATCTAAACTTCTTCTTGAAGCTACATCAGGAAGTGGTAACGAAGTTTCTGAGGAAACTGCAATGAAAATTTGTATGAAACTTCATAAACAGCGAATTGAAACGTACGATTTATATATCGCGCAAAATAGAGAGGACTTGGCTGTTGACGAACTTTTTCAAGCGAAGGTTATTGAAGCGTATCTTCCGCAACAAATGTCTGCCGATGACGTATTAAAAGAAGTTCAATTAGCAATAGCAAACACCGGAGCTTCTAGTCCACAAGAAATGGGCAAGGTTATGGGGATATTGCAAGCAAAATTAGCTGGAAAAGCGGATGGAAAACTAATCGCTCAATTGGTTAAAGAAGCGCTAGCAAAATAAAATTAGCTATTATATTTTTTTCTAAAATCCCTCTTTTGAGGGATTTTTTTTGTTCTATTCTATTTCCATTAATTATCTTTGACTTAAATTGAATCACTTATGTACGGAAAAATGAAAGAATTTTTAACAGCTGAATTAGACGCTATTAAAGAGGCAGGGATTTTTAAAAAAGAACGAATAATTACCACTCCTCAAGGTGCAAACGTTCATGTGAGTACAGGAGAAGATGTTGTCATCATGTGTGCGAACAATTACCTAGGACTTTCATCACATCCAGAGGTTGTTCAAGCTGCAAAAGATAGCTTAGATACACATGGTTATGGGATGTCATCCGTTCGATTCATCTGTGGCACACAAGACATTCATAAAACTCTTGAAAGGAAGATTGCTGAATTTTATGGTACAGAAGACACTATATTATATGCAGCGGCTTTTGATGCGAATGGTGGACTTTTTGAACCACTCTTCACAGAAGAAGATGCAATCATTTCAGATGAATTAAATCACGCATCAATTATCGATGGTGTTCGTTTATGTAAGGCGAAACGCTATAGATACAAACATTCAGATATGGCTGATTTGGAAACCCAATTAATCTCCGCTCAAGCACAACGGTTCAGAATTATTGTCACGGATGGTGTTTTCTCCATGGATGGGGACATTGCTAAAATGGATCAAATCAACGCATTAGCGAAAAAATACGATGCGCTAATCATGACTGATGAATGTCATTCGGCGGGTTTCATTGGCAAAACTGGTAGAGGTGTTCCTGAGTATTGTGGGGTAAATGGTGAAATTGATATTATTACCGGAACATTAGGAAAAGCATTAGGTGGAGCAATGGGTGGTTATACAACCGGAAAAAAAGAAATTATTGAAATGTTGAGACAACGCTCTCGCCCTTATTTGTTTTCGAATTCACTTGCCCCTGCAATTGTTGGTGCTTCCATCAAAGTGTTTGATATCCTTTCTTCAACCACGGAACTTAGGGATAAACTAGAATCGAATACACGGTATTTTAAGGAACGTATAATTGCTGCAGGTTTCGACATCAAGCCAGGTGATTCACCAATCGTACCAATTATGTTGTATGATGCTGCATTGTCACAAAAATTTGCTGATTTATTATTGAAAGAAGGCGTTTATGCGATTGGTTTCTTTTACCCAGTTGTGGCTAAAGGACAAGCGCGAATTAGAACTCAAATTTCTGCAGCTCATTCAATTGCAGATCTAGATAAAGCAATTGCAGCATTTATAAAAGTTGGAAAAGAATTAAATGTGATTTCCAATCAATGAATGCAAACAATTAGTAATTTTGTGTGTTAAAGTTAGAGTGAAAGAAAAAAGAAGTAAATATATAATTCTATTATTCGTTGTTGTATTTATATGGCAAATAATCGGTATCTCCTTAATATCAATTCACACACTTTCAAAAACAACTAATTATCAAGTTGAAAATCAATCTTTTTCAGACAAAGAAACCAATCATTCCGAGATTTATTCATTAGAATTTGCAAATATGGTTGCAGAAGAAACAGATGAATTATTCGAACTTGAACTCGATAAACCCTATTCAGATGAAAATTCATGGAATTTTTCAAAGCGCACATGCTTCAATCTTGCTAGCAGATTTTATAAAAACACTTTTATAGACTTACCTTATAGCCCACCCGAATTGACTGTTTAACAAAATCAATGTTAAACTTTTAAGTCAATATAAATATGAAAATTAATTTTAAAAATTGGCAGGAAGATCTTCCTGCTGGTTTAGTCGTTTTTTTGGTAGCATTACCATTATGTCTTGGTGTCGGATTGGCATCTACAAATCTTCCTGAAATAAATGGGTTGCCTAATTTATTTACTGGAATAATAGCAGGGATTATTGGCGGGACAATTGTCGGCTTTTTTAGTCAATCAAGGCTGGGAGTTTCTGGTCCTGCTGCAGGGCTAATTTCAATAATTCTATCAGCTATAACATTACTTGGAAGTTATGAAGCTTTTCTAGTATCGGTGGTTCTCTCTGGTATAATCCAAATTATTGCTGGTTTCTTAAACGCTGGTGTAATTAGTAATTACTTCCCAACCTCAGTGATAAAAGGAATGTTGGCAGCGATAGGTATTACATTAATTCTTAAAGAAATCCCACATGTTGTTGGATATGACGCAGATTTCTTTGGTGATGAATCCTTTTTTCAACCAGATGGACATAACACCTTGTCTGAATTATTATATGCTTTTAATTCCATTTTACCAGGCTCCCTGTTGGTTGGAGTAACTTCCATTTTTCTCTTGGTATTATTAGAAAAAGAATATTTCAAGAAACTCCGATTCTTCCAACTAATCCCATTACCTTTATTAGTAGTTATTATAGGTATAGCAATGAATTTTCTTTTCACACTATTCATTCCTGAATTGAAAATTTCTGAAAAGCATTTGGTACAATTACCAGTGGCAAATAACTTGGATGAGTTTTTTAAATTTTTCACCTTTCCTAATTTTCAAGCACTAACTAATCCAAATGTGTATATCATTGCCTTTACTTTAGCTTTGGTGGGTAGTCTTGAAACCCTTTTAAGCGTGGATGCTACAGACAAGTTGGATCCAGAAAAACGGAGCACACCAACTAATAGAGAATTAAAAGCGCAAGGGATAGGCAATATGTTTAGTGGAATGCTCGGTGGGCTCCCTGTAACTCAAGTTATTGTGAGAAGTTCAGCGAATATTAATGCAGGTGGAAAATCAAATCTATCTACTATTTTTCATGGGGTTCTATTGTTGTTAGCCGTATTATTATTTCCAACAATTTTGAATTTTATACCCCTTGCCACCCTGGCAGGTATTTTAATTATAGTTGGTTATAAGCTAGCAAAAATATCGCTTTTCAAGCAGATGATAGGATATGGAAAGGAACAATCTATTCCATTTCTGGCAACCATAATTGGGATTCTATTCACAGACTTATTAAGAGGTATAGCAATAGGAATTTGTGTTTCCATTTTTTATGTTCTAAAGAAAAATCTAAAAAATAATTTTACTAAAAAAACGAATCAAAATAAAGAAATTGAAATTACACTTGCTGAAGAAATTACATTTCTAAATAAAGGAACTATAATGTCTGAATTCAATAGCATTGAACCCAATTCTGCTATAACCATTAATGGTTCTAATTGTCAGAACATTGATTTTGATGTTATGGAGTTTCTGAGAGAATTCGTACATGTAACCTCAAAAAACAAAAATATCAAGGTCACAATTATAGGGATTAAGGAATTTGAAAAAAAATAATTAAAACGAAACAACATGGAAAAGTATTACAACAAAATGTTAGAGAATAATAAGAAATGGGTGACTTCCAAATTGGAAAAAGATCCCGATTATTTTTTAAAATTATCAAAAGGCCAACAGCCACCTGTATTATGGATTGGCTGTTCAGATAGCCGGGTACCTGCAAATGAAATAATAGGTGCCGAACCAGGTGAGGTTTTTGTTCATCGCAACATTGCAAACATGGTCGTTCATAGTGACATGAACCTTTTAAGTGTTTTAGACTATGCAGTTAACGTACTCAAAGTTAAGCATATCATTGTTTGCGGACATTATGGGTGTGGTGGAGTTCAGGCGGCAATGACAAATAAACACATTGGATTAATTGATAACTGGATTAGACACATCAAAGATGTTTATCGCTTTCATAGTTCGGAATTGAACTCTATTGTTGATGAAGCTGAGCGTTTTAATCGTTTTGTGGAACTCAATGTTGTAGAACAAGTTTTGGACTTAGCAAAAACTTCAATCGTTCAAGGAGCTTGGGGAAAAAATCAAGATTTACACGTTCATGGTTGGGTATATGATGTTGCTGACGGCTTGATTAAAGATCTTGGAATTTCTATTAAAAATGATGATTCACTTGCAGATGTTTATCAATTAGATTTGTAAAAAATATAAAAACGGCTTCCAATGGAAGCCGTTTTTGTTGAAATAATATTGATAAAGCTAAGTTAATTTATCGTATAAACGTTTCCATTAACAGTTACTGTAAATGTGTAGTCGCAGGTACCTTGACCATAATCAACAACTCGCACAGGTTTATTTTGTGGAGTTAATTCTAATGTTCCACTCACAGGGAATCCACAGCCAACATTGACATGAAGTGGACTTGTCGTTTGAACAGTGTAGCCTCCACCTGAAGAAAATGAACCAGTTGCTGTTCCTGAAATTTCATATTGATCATCGAAACGATTGGCTAAGGTATTAAACCCTTGCACCCACGTTCTAACTCTAGTTGATGCATACGTCAATACCTCTCCGTTAGTTTGAGTAGCTGTACCATTTATTTGCACATTAAAATAGGGTTGGCCACTTGAATTTAATCCCATATTCGTTACCGTTTTTGTTCCGTCAATTCGAATATCATTTACATAATAATCAACAGGAGTATGCGTAATTACGGTGCCTTGAGCAATGTATTGACCTGTAAACGTGGTTACAATTTTTCCGCGACGCGTTTTTCCATCGTTACAATCACAATTCGTTGTTCCATAATCAACAGTAATTGTTTTTACCGAATTCAAGGTGTCAATCGTAATGATCACACTACAAGGAGTTTTCAACGTGGAAGGTTTTTCTCCCGGTTTAACACTTATCACTTCGCCTGATTTATAATAAACCATATTGCCCGTTATTGCTTGATCCGAAATATTGGTCATTTCATCAAACGCTGTTTCAATTTTATAATTCATGACAGCTGACAAATCGTTGTCGTACAATTTTTTACACGCAGTGAATGCGAATAAAACGGTGCTTAAGATTAAAATTCTTTTCATATCACTTTATTTTTTTGTTTCTAATAGGATGATTAACACAAAGAAATGGTTGGGTTCAATTTCAAAATTAATAATTTTTGATTGAATTTAATCTTTCTATAGCCCCAAATTAGAACGAAGTTCTTTATTCATTGCATCTTTGTGAATGTATATGTTTATTGTCTTGAATCGAAAATAAGCTTCAGACACATACAAGTAACCCTTCGGATAATTAGTTGTTCCCCATGAATTTTTAACCAGAAAATAATCCGTTCCATTTTGATCTTTGTACATACCAACGATATGCATTCCATGATCATCTGTAGTTGTTTTATTGTCATATCCCAATTGACGTACTTCAGGAGTGATTTTCATTTCTTTAGATGGATTTAAGAATGCATTTGAAACGCGATCTGCACCCGCATCAGAGAAATTTTTATTGTCCGATCCTTTCACCTCAATTGATGCTATGTTTTCAGGAACTATGGCAATTCCATTTTTAAAACTGAACCCTTTTTCTGAAACATCTGCTCCCCAGGCTACTGTATACCCTTTTTCTAGTGCACTTTTAACACTATAAACTAAATCGTTTAATGGCACATTGTAACTATCTCCCCATGCCCAATTATCTTGAATAGCCAATTGACATTTTGCAAAAGGCTCATGATTCGTGAATGAAGTAAGTGAAACATAATTATCCATATTCAAACCTATTGCGCTCGTAAATGTCGTAGGACTATATTTCGCGTTGTTCCATTCAATTTCAACAGGTTCTACCCCTAAATTTTTATCCAACACGGTGTTTAATTGTTTTTTCCAATCAAGAGGTATTCCTTCTGGTCTACCAACTAATTTCAATGTGTTTTGTACAATTGTATTTAACTCACTAAACATTGTTGAATGGTTATAGGTTTTTGCGCCATTTAATCCATTATATAAATCATAAGGAACTATTCCGAATTGTTTAATAACTAACGGGATATCATGAAATGCACCTCCTTCGGAAAAATTAATTTTACCATCCATCCGAATGAATTTGTCCGCTTTTAATTCGTACGCTTTTCGAACCACGAACATTTCGGACAAAACGGGCGGATTTTTTACACCCATTCGAATCATTTCAGATTCAAAAAAAGATAAAGCGGAAAAGCTCCAACAAGTTCCAGTATTCCCTTGACTTTGAACGGGTGTTGCCTCGTAATGGTAAACTTTCTTAAAAGAATAATTGCTATTCTCCGTATTTTTGAATTCTTGTGCAATTGAAACAAGGCTGGCTACCAAAAAGACTCCAGCAAAACAGTACTTTTTATACATATATTTTTATTTTAAGATCCAAGTATTGTAGCCTTTATCTTTGGCTCTCTGAATAGTTGATTGCAACGAATCTGCTGTTGTTGAACTTTCAATACTAATTCGGTACAACCCATTATTTACGTCCAAAAACTGAGCATTGAACCCTTCATTCTTGAGCGTTTCCACATAGTTCTTTGCGTTACTAATTTCAGAAAAACATCCAACAATAGCATATTTCAAGCCAGACTTCACACCCGCAAATTCGATCGTATTAGAAGTTCCATTTTTTACCTTTATCTCAGGAGTTATAATGGGTTCAACGGATGGAACAACAGTCGAAACAACAGGAACGTTTGTACTCGGTTTCGGATTCAGTTTTATCGGAATAAATAAGGTTTCATCAAACTCATAGGAATAAGAATATGTATCACTGGGTAATTCATTAATCTGATCCTCCAACGTTTTTTCACCCTCAATTTTCTCCGGATTTAACTTTTGTTCTAACTGTTTATAAACAGCAGGGGATGTTTTTGTGAATGGATTAAAATCTTGAATGGATATCATCCCGGATTCAAGGACATTTGTTTTAGTTGGAATCCAAAAGGAATAAAATGCAATCGGTATAAAACAAGCAGCAGCAGCAATGTATTTCCAGGTTTTGATCGAATTCCCTTTCGCAGGATGTTCAATAATGGTTATATCTACTTGCTCTTCCACACGTTCTATCAACGTTTTCCCCTCCTTAACCGGCTCAATCTCTTCAACGCTAGCATGTGATGGAATGAATTTCACGGTTCCTAATCCGTAAGAAGATAACAGTAAATTGAAAAAACGGTCTTGAACAAAGGATAGCTTGCCATTAATATCGATGAATAACTCACCTACCCGATCAATTTCAATCCTTTTACCCGATTTTAACTCTTCGTTCCACAATTCAATAATTCCTAAAATAGTCGATTGTGCTTCTGTATAATTAATTTCATTCGCCAGAGCGTATTCACTAATTAGCAAACCATCACTATTTGTAAGTTGCTGATTGAATAAAATCGCTTTGCGCGGTGGATTAATAATTCCTTTTTCATGGTCGATTTGAGCCGGATTTACTCGAGCAACAAACCCACCGAAATCAGGAAGTACCACACAATTGTGACGTACTAATAAGGTCGAAATAATTTCTGCAAAAGATCTCATCTATCAAAGGTATGAAATTGAATTGGTCTTACAAAACATCTTACAGAAGAGCAAGCACTTTGGCAAGGTCATCAGGTGTATCAATATTGGGTGTTTCGATGGTAGTTTCAACTACTCTGATTTTCTTCCCATAATACATCCAACGCAATTGCTCGAGAGATTCTATATTTTCAATGGAACAGGGAGAGAACGATACAATTTCATCTAACACAGAAGAGCGAAATGAATACAACCCAATGTGGCGCTGAAAAACAAAACTTGCATCTGAATTTCGTTCAAAGGGAATTGAACTTCGACTGAAATAGAGTGCGTCTTGTCTGAAATCTGTAACTACCTTAATTCGATTTGGATTTTGTAATTCATGCCGATCAGCGGTATTGATAGCAAGGGTTGCAATTTCTACTGAAACATCAGCAAACACTTGAATCAGTTGATTGAGTTGCTCAAAATTCACCAATGGCTCATCCCCTTGAATATTAAGAACAATATCATACGCGGGAAACTCTTTGGATACCTCCGCACAGCGCTGCGTTCCATTCTCATGATCTAGGGAAGTCATCATCACTTCTCCTCCGAAACGTTTTACCTCAGAATAGATTCGCTCATCATCAGTGGCCACAATTAATTTATCTATCAGATCCGATTTTCGTGCGCCCTCATACACGCGTTGAATCATTGTTTTACCTTTCAGATCAATTAAAGGTTTTCCAGGAAAACGAGTTGAACCGTATCGACAAGGAATTATTCCTAGTACTTTCACTAGAGTTTCATTTGAAGTTGAACCAAGAAATTGCGTGGAGGTTGAATATCACCCGGACGACTTGAATACTCCGCATTGAATAAGTTATTGGCAATTAGTCCTAAACGCATTTTTTCATTGAATTTATACCCCAAACGCACATCAAATACTAAATTTCCTTTGTTGTATTTTTCACGATACGCTTTCAAACCAGGTAGAATATAGGTTGAACCTGCGATAGGCTCTTCAAAAACAAGATCAATGTTTTTCATAAAACTATTGTAGCGACAAGATACTCCAAAACTCATTTTTTTGTAATTCACCTCAATATCGGCTTTGGCTAAATGTTTGAAACGGTATTTCAGCATATTTGAATTTGGATCTGAAAAACTGTTTTGGTAATCAGAATTTTCATTTAAACTAACAGGATTCATATAGGTATAGCCTAACAATGAAATAATTTCAACATTGCCAATTTTACCCATACTATTAAACGAAATGTCAATTCCTGTTATTCGTGCACGCTCCGCATTTTGTGCCTTGAATCCAACCCATTTATTAATATATCCCGGACTATTTGGGTCACTGCTTAAAGCGATAGAATCTGGATTAAATACACCAAAAGAAAACTCCATCATATTACTATATTGGTTGATGAAAGCAGCTACATCCAACATTCCTTTCCAATCACCAATTTTCACTCCTTGTTTGATTCCGATTTCACCCGCCCAACCAATTTCTGGTTTTAATTCAGGATTCGGGAAAATATTCAATGCTCCAACTGAAGTTTGCGTATAACGTTCTGCCACAGAAGGATAACGAATTCCTTGTCCGATGGATGCCCTCAAGTGCGTGTATTTTGCTACTTCGTAATGAATACCCGTACGTAGAATGGGATAAACAGGAATGGATACCGAATCTTTCTTATTAATCATGAAATCAGAGTCACCTCTTTTTCCATCCATTTCAAAATACTCCACACGAACTCCAGCACTGATATCTAATTTATCGCCTATTTTATGCTCGTACTGCGTGTAAACAGCTGGATTGAATGAAGTATGATTACCAAATAGATTTGAAAAAACAACATTTGCAATGTTAGATACACCCGAGCTCAACGTAATTCCGTTGGTGTATTGCTTTTGAAACTGGTAATCTGTAAAATAAATTACCGCTCCATTGCTCTGACTTGGATTGTTTAGATTCATGTTTTCAGCGTAGTACATTCTAGCCTTCAGATTATGTTTATTATTGCGCTTATCAGTATACCTGAGGTATGGATCAATAAACAAACGGTGACCCAAATTATAGGTTAACGTTGATTCTGCTTTACTGGTATCTGCACCACCACTTGGTGTATACCCCAAGGTATCGCTTTGCCAAATTAAAAAATTACCTGCTTTTTGAATTTGATAATTATATCCAACACCATATTTAATACGATCATTATTTTTCACTCGAAAATAAAGAGTGCCGCTTATTCTGCCACGGTATTCATTCTCTCCTTGACGATATCCATCATTGTGGAAGAGCGTTGATGAAATGGTGTACCCATATTTTTGATTCATTTTAGAAGTATATGCTTCAACTTGCTGATTCATAGGATTTCTACTCCACCACTTTAAGGATTGACGACGTGGATTATCATAAAAACCATACTGCACTTTAATTTTTGTTTCGCGTTCAGCTTGCGGTAATTTTTCCGACAAAGCAATCACACCATTTAATGCTCCACTGCCATAAAGCACGGAAGACGCTCCTTTCATTACCTCAATCTGACTCGCTTGTTCCATAGGAATCGCGTTCCACTGAGTATCTCCGGCATAACCAGATAGCAAAGGCATTCCGTTCCAAAGTAATAACACCCGACTTCCAGTTCCATAGGCAAACCCGGAACCTCCACGTATACTTACTTGACCGTCCATAGTGAAAACACCAGGGGTTTGGTCTACCGCTTGTTCCAAATCTGTTATTCCTTTATTATCAATCAATTGAGGTTTAATAATCTCCATGGAAACAGGAATTTCCTCTACTGTTTGCTTACGCTTTCCTGCTGATATTACGACAGTTTGAAAATCTTTCACAGGCTCGTTCAACAGAATTTTCACTTCTCCCGGTCCTGAGATTACAAGTGTATCAGTTACAAATTGAATCATGGATATAACCAATGTAATCGGATAAGTTTTCGGAGAAATTACAAATTGACCATCCGCACCAGAAAACAATTTTGTACCATCAGAGGAAACAACTTTTGCACCTGAAATAGGTTCTTTTGATTTACCGTCAATTACTTTTCCAATCACTTGAGATTGGAAGTTTAGGGACGTAAAAAGTAGGGCGAATACGAGTATTTTTTTTATCATGAGTTCCTTTTAGCAACCCAATATTAACAAAAATTTACAAAACAACAATCAAAAACTGTAAGTTTCACGTGTAAATCGTTGCTGACTTCAAGCAATTAGTCTTGAAAAAAATAGTATACTTATTTGGATTACAATTAATTACTTCCAAACACCCATAGCACAAAACTTATCAATTCGATTAGTGACGCGTTGATCTGGCTCAACCTCATCTAGTTCTTTCAAGTATTTTTTGATGGACTTACGCACTATTTCAAACATTTCTTCTTGTTCGCGGTGTGCGCCACTTGCCGGTTCTTTAATAACATCATCCACCAATTTCAATCGCTTCATATCTGTGGAAGTCAATTTCAAGGCATCGGCTGCTTTTTCCTTAAATTCCCATGAACGCCATAAGATAGATGAACACGACTCTGGAGAAATTACAGAGTACCATGTATTTTCTAGCATCACTACTTTATCACCCACACCTATTCCAAGCGCACCACCAGATGCACCTTCTCCGATAATGATACAGATTACAGGAACTTTCAAGCGCATCATTTCATAAATGTTTCGCGCAATCGCTTCTCCTTGTCCGCGTTCCTCTGCCTCTAATCCGGGAAATGCTCCGGGGGTATCAATGAACGTTACAATAGGCTTATTAAATTTTTCAGCTAACTTCATTAAACGAAGTGCTTTTCTATATCCTTCCGGATTCGGCATACCAAAATTTCGGTATTGGCGCATTTTAGTATTTATTCCTTTTTGCTGCCCGATAAACATAACAGAACGTCCGTCTAACAATCCAAAACCGCCAATCATGGCTTTATCGTCTTTTACTCCTCTGTCACCATGCAGTTCCTGAAAATGACCTTTGGTTAACGCTTGAATATACGCCAAAGTATAGGGTCTATCTGGATGACGAGACAATTGAACGCGTTGCCATGGAGTAAGATTTCCAAACGTTTCTTTGGTGGTCTTATCTAATTTCCGCGCTAATTCGTTGATTTTATCTGTCATATCAACACCCGTTGTTTCACCCAGTTCTTTGGTCTGTTGAATTTGTTCTTCAAGTGCTTTTATCGGTTCTTCGAAATCTAAATAGGTCTTCATAGCATGAATTTATCTGGACAAAATTAGTAATAATGCTCGGTTATTGTACTTTTGTTACATGATAATCTTTCCACAGGCGAAAATCAATTTAGGTCTACATGTGCTATACAAACGCACGGACGGTTATCACGAAGTGGAAACGTGCATGCATTCAATCCCTTTATTTGACATCTTGGAAATCAATGTTGCAGACAAATTTACTTTTCAGCAAAGTGGACTAGTTGTGGACAGCGAACCAAATTCAAATTTATGCGTCAAGGCATATCAGCTGATGAAAAAACAATACGATTGTCCTCCAGTTTATATGCATCTGAGAAAGCAAATTCCAATGGGAGCAGGTCTAGGCGGTGGTTCCTCTGATGCGGCTCATGTAATAAATGGATTAAATGAACTTTTTCAATTAAATATACCAGTTGAAGAACGCGAAAATATAGCGGCACAACTCGGAAGTGATTGCCCATTTTTCATTGAAGGAACTCCAAAAATCGCTACAGGAAGAGGAGAAATCATGAATCATTCAACGGTTGATTTAAGTGGGTATCACCTAAAACTAATTTATCCAGCTATTCATGTTGGTACTGCCGAAGCGTATACTGGCGTGGCGTTTTATGAAGGTGAAAAACAAATTTCACAGATTCTAACTCAAGAGATTGAAAAATGGCAAGGAGAATTGACAAATAGTTTTGAAAATTCAATCTTCCAAAAGCATCCTTTGATGAGTGAAATAAAAGAAAATTTGCTTCAAGAAGGAGCTGTATATGCAGCTATGTCAGGCAGTGGGTCAACCATATTTGGCATTTATGAAGAACTTCCCATCCTAAGTGATTTACCCGAATCCTATCAACAATTTTGCTTAAGTCTTTAGAAAATCAGTTTGAACGCTTTTTTTTGAATAGAAAATTAATATATTTGCACTCCCAATTTGGAAAATGTTTCAAGTTATCTGGCGAGATAGCTCAGTTGGTTAGAGCATTGGATTCATAACCCAAAGGTCCCGAGTTCAACTCTCGGTCTCGCTACAAGTAAAATCAAGGGTTTCAAGATTTTTCTTGAAACCTTTTTTGTTTTAAATCAATCTAGGGTGAGGAAAGGGTGAGGAATTGAGTGAGGAAAATCAATTTTCAATCCTAATTTTAGCGTATAAAAAAAGCCGTCGAAACAGACGGCAGGAATACAAAAAATTGAATTTTAATTTAACTCAATGACTCAATCAAACTGTATTTGACCAGATTCATTTCCAATCCATTAACCACGTTAGGGTTGATGTAGTGATTGTCTAAAATCTCATAACCTGAATGTCCTGTTATTATATGAGTACCATAACCATTTATTGAGTTCACCCATGTAATATAAGTTTTTCTCAAATGTTTAATTGAGATATCTTTTCTTACGCCAGCTTTATCCCTGAAGAATGAAAATGATTTGGAAACCAAACTGATGAAATTCTTATTGTTTCTTGTCCTATCAGGACAAATAATATATTCATCCTTACCAATTTTTTGATGTAGTCCAAGGTCAATTAGTAGATTCATTAAG
>CAMBBW010000004.1 GCA_945863425.1 Lishizhenia tianjinensis | reverse complement strand
GGTGCATATTTAGAGGTGGGAGCGCAAGTGAATAATGTTCGTAAAGCAACTTATTCCTTGGATTATACGAATAGTGATATATTGGATTACTCCAATGATCAAACAACGAATTACGCAAAAACCTATACATCTGCATTACTTGGATTTGGTGCAAATATTCGTGTTGTGAAAGCGATTCCATTAGCACTGAATCTTGGTCTAAGGTTGCAATATGGATTTACAGATTCCAAAGGAGTTGATGCTTTAAACAACAGATTAAATAATTCACTGATTTATCCTACCTACCAAAAAACAAATGCAGTTTCAGGAGGACTAGTATTTGGATTAACATATACGTTTGAACCGAAATAGTATAACGAAATAACATTGTTGAGCCCCTCAAAAAGGGGCTTTTTTTATGCGATAATTTTTCCGTCTTCCATGTGAATGATGCGATCTGTTTTGCTTGAAGAATTAGGTGATTTTATAAACTACACCTTATAATTGTGCTATTCAAACATTTACAATCGAGATTTTTCCCGACCCTAAATGAAAAAATCAGTTACTCACATTCGATTCCTTGCCAAATTGGTAATTGGAAAGAAATACGGATGAACCAGCAAAAATGGCCATTACTAGAAAACTAACAGCAAGCATTCCCATGTCTAATGTTCCAGCGATGAGGTCCTTGGAGGCCAACACCACATTGATAACGGGAATACAAGCCGTGGCATAATTGAGTTCAAATCCCGGAATAAAACTGGCCAACATAGCGGGTAGAATCATTACAAGGTTGAGTGGTGTGATTATGCTTTGCGCTTCCTTAAATGATTTAGAATAAATCGCCAACGGGATTAATACGCCAGCAAAAAATACAGTTAGGGGAATAAGAAGCAAAAAGAGTATAAGGATAAATTTAACCGTTAAAATGGATTGAATGACTTCCTTAATTTCTGGAACTTGAATAACATCCGAGTAATTTAGAGAAATATATAATCCGAGAAGGGAGAAACTGGAGGCTAGTAGCCCGGATAAAATAACAACACCCATTTTTCCAAATAGAATTTTCCACCGTGCTACGGGCACCACAAGCATTGTTTCGATAGTCCCACGTTCCTTTTCTCCTGTAAATAAATCAATGGCTGGATACATGCAACCCATAAATCCAAATGCAATAAAAATGTAAGGTAAAAATCCGCCTGCTAATTTCCCAATCATTTCTTTATCGGAAGCAATGTTTTTATATACTGGAATCAATGGTTTTAGTTGGGTTCCGTCAATTTGCATTTCTTGATAACGTTGTTGCTGTGTTTTATTTTCCAAATACTGCATGTACCCTTTGGCGCGTTCCTCCATGCCCATTTCAGTTCCTTTGAAATACCACAAAATAGTTGCTGGCGTTTTTTTACTGAATTTATCCTTCAACAAAGCATCTTCCATTACACCTAGGTCCAAACTGTCTTTTTGTAAATCTTTTTGCAAGGATGCTGCATCCGGGTAATAGCTTATTTTTTTCTTTCCAAAAGATGCTGGAATTGCCTCTAATTCCTTTCCGACAAAGCAATTTTTGTTTCCAATAATCCCAATTCTTAGTTCCTTGGCTGACGCCTCCTTTTCAACACTGGACATTATGCCAACGGATACATTTAATATCACGGGGATCAATAATACCGGAATTACAATCATCATGAGTATTGTTCGTCGATCGCGCAATGTTTCCTTAAGTTCTTTTTTGAAAATGGTAAAAATCATGTTTGGTATATTTATGAATTTCTAATTATTCGAATAAATTCAGCTGTCAAATTTGTTTCTTGCATATTTGCCCTGAATGCGTCCATTGTCCCTTGATACAGCAATTTACCTTTGTTGATGATGGCTAAATCGTCACACAACAAATCAACTTCGCTCATGATATGACTCGAAAAAATCACTGTTTTACCTTGAATTTTGCATTCTTTGATGAGTTCGATGATGTTTTCGGCAGTGATTACATCCAATCCACTAGTAGGTTCGTCAAAAATCACTACTTCCGGATCATGTATCATCGTTCGACATATAGAAACTTTCTGTTTCATGCCGGTACTTAATTTCGCAATCCGTTTGTTTTGAAAATCGTGCATATCCAATAAATCATACAACTTTTCTTTTCGGATCGCTTGATCAGCTTTTGAAACCCCATACAAATCTCCAAAATAAGTGATAAGTTCGTTGGGGGTTAATCGACCATACAACCCTGTTGATCCCGTTAAAAAACCAATTTTTTTACGCACCAATTCTGATTCTTTTACCGAATCATGCCCGCAAATTGAAATGGTACCTGAAGTTGGATTGAAAATCGTAGCCAACATTCTAAGCGTGGTAGTTTTACCCGCCCCATTGGGTCCAAGAAGCGAAAACACCTTACCGGGTTGGCAGGTAAACGAAATGGAGTCAACAGCAACAGAAACGGTATCTGTTGTTTGAATTTCAGCTTTTTGCTGCTTACTTAAGGGAAACTCTTTACGAAGGTCTTTAACTTCAATCATATAAGTTCAAAATTGAATGGGTGGTTTAGTTTAATCGTACGATTAATTTTAGATTAATTCGTCGTTGTGTCAAATAATTTGGAACGGAAAAATAAACGCCGTTCACATCTTGTATCCACTGTTTGGACATCACATTTTTGATGCCCAACAGATTAAATATTTCAAGGCTAATTTTAGCATCCGAAAAATGTTTTTTTAACTTGTTTGTTTTCTTTCCTTCTCCATACAATAAGTCATACGACATTCCCAAATCTACTCTAAAATAGGATTTTAATCGAAGTGTGTCTTTGTATCGTTCATTGTCTGGTGGTCCATAAGGAAGTCCTGTTCCAAACTGTAAGCCCATTTGTACGCTGAAGCGCTCAAAACCCGGCATGCGATCTTGCACCATGGCTCCAATAGTCAATAATTGATCAGTCGGACGTGGAATGAACCCTGGATAAATGGTGGCAGAATCAACTACCACTTGATCTTCTGAATAGCCAAATAATATTTTTTCACCTGCAGCATTATAAAATTCTTTATAAGAATCACCTGCAATATCTTCTTTTACAGACATTAACCCAATCTTAAAAAATGATTCAATTCCATTAACAAATTCGCCGTGTACATTCATATCAATTCCATAAGCGATTGCTCTTGCATCATTTGTAGCATAATATCTGGTGCGTACGTTATCTATTTCGTATGGGTTAATGTCCCACATATACTTATAAAAGGCTTCTGCCGTAAATTTAAAGGGTGTGTTCCGTTGCCACATCTGGAAAAAATATTCAGTGCCCAAAACAGCGTGAAATGATTTCTGAGCTTTCACATTTAAATTTACAGTGCCATCAAATCGTCTGAATTCCCTATAAAATGGAGGCTGATAGTACAATCCGGTGGAGAACTTGTAACTCATATTTCGGCGAACAACAGCATTTTTCAAGGCCATGTATGAACGCGGGAAATACTGAATGGATGCACGTGGAGTAATATAAAACTCATTATTTAGTGTGGTATATCCAGTTCTTGCTCCAATTGCAATGGCAAGTCTGGTGGCAGATTCAGCAATAGTATCTGTTAATATGGTTTTTATCTCTTGGTTGTTAATCCGTACTTTTTTTGTCGCCGAAGCAATGTAATTTTTGATTCCTTTCGATTTCAGAAAGTTCCATTGTAAATAACCGGTATATCGCTGTCCATTTAAATTATTAGCTCCTTTAATTGTTTCGAAAAGTTCCACTTGGTTGGGAGTTGCCTGGGGCAAACTGTAGCCTGCTGAATCGATCATCTTCCATTCACTCAACACATCATCGAATTGATCAATTTGAAAATTAACACCCCATTTCAGGGTATTTTCTAATTTCCTCAGCCCCATTTTATACGGATTGAATCGATGTTCGCCGTCATGATAAAGATTTAATATTGTTGCATTAAGTCGGTTGCGTGCATGATTCAAAAAGGTTCCAACGCCAAGAACAGCAATTGAATCTCCGTACTCTTCTTTGGATGGGTCATTTTCTAATTGGTTAATATAGTATTGACCTTGAATATCAAAATACTCGCGTTCATCTGTATTAAAAGCAGTAGCGTAAAAATCTAAATTGGTATTTTTCGTTGGTTGATATTTGAGTGATGTACCTCCCATCATCGTTTGAAAACTAGTACGTTCTTGCCCATCAAAATAAATCATAAACGTATATGCTTCATTGGCCACACCAAAATCGGTTTGCTGAGTCTGTGGGCTAAAGCGATACTGGTTAGTTGAAAAATGTCCCAAAACAGACCAAGTTAGCTTTTTAGAAAGAGCGTAATTCACTAAAAATTGGCCATCTGCAAAAACGGGATTATAGGCACCTTGAGTAGGCAGCGAATTCAATAAATACGCATTGGAACGATAGCGTGCGCCCACCAAATAATTAAATTTTTTCGAGATTTCTTGTTCGATATGCGCTTCAGCACCGAGCAGGGAAGCCACTCCAGATGCTTTAAAGGTGGTTGGTTTTTTGTATTTGATATCGAGCACGGAACTCAATTTGTCCCCATATTGTGCTTCAAATCCGCCACCCGAAAATCGAACTTCATCCACTAATGCTGAATGAATAAAACTCATTCCCTCTTGTTGACCACTTCTCGTTAGAAACGGGCGATAAACGTTTATTCCATTTACATAAACTAGGTTTTCATCAAAATTTCCTCCCCGAACGTTGTAGTTACTGGTTAATTCATTATTGGATGAAGCCGATGTTACAAGCGTCAGAAAACGTTCCGTATTGAACATCAACTTTGCATCTTGTGCAGGAAGTCTTGTCAGTTCAAAAGGATCTTCTTTTTCCTTGTTTAATAAAAACTCTTTTTGCTGAACGAAGCTAAATTGTATCGGTTTAAGCTTAATGCTGTTTTGATCTTGCGTAAGGACTTGAGATGAAATGATTTCGTCAATTTTAAAAACAAGCTTCAGTGTATCATTTGCGAATGCAAAAAATTGAAAATTGCCCAGAGAATCTGAAATGGTAAACCCAGGTTTTTCACCGGAATATTGAATGTATACATCGGCAAGTGGCGAGCCTTTTTTATCTATACAACTTCCTGAAATAGAAACAGTTTGACTGAAACTATAATGCCCAAGAAGTAAAAACAAAATAAAAAAACGGTTCAGCATGTATTATTAAAAATTACTTAACGAAATTAAGCCTAAAAAATTGGATTGTGCAGCTATAATTTTATTCTTTTCCAAAATGATTCTTTTTCTCCCTTAGCTTTTGTGGGAAAACGATAACCACCAACTAATTTAACGCTGTAAAAATATTGTCGAACTATTAAATCAGAAAATCGAATCGATTTATTATCAAAATCTGTCACTAAAAATATAAAATAAGTAGGCTTTGAATGTCCAAAAATCAATCGTACATCATACCGCGGTGCTAAGCCCAAAAATCCCCTTGAGTTGGTGGAGTAGGTATAAAACTTTGATTGAATAACCGGACCAAATCCAAACCAACCGGCAAATTGCCAATTATTTATTCGATTGACATAGGCGTATCCGGGGATTAGACCAAAGTCGAATGATTTAACGGAACTTAATTGTGTTTTTGAATTATCAGCATCCTGAAGCTGCACAGGAATTAAAGGATTATTTCCATTGTCAAGTCCAAAAAAATTGATTGTACTTTTTACATACCACGTATGCACTTCGCGGGTGTAATGAGCTCGCTTTCCGAGCAAAGCGTTCATCTTAAAATTTTTGTCATGAAAATACCATCCGTTTAAGGCTAAATTAAAAGAAACAAGATTGGATTGGATGTCATTTGGGTATTTCGTAGGATCCCAACGATTGGCTTTTTGAAGTGAATATCCTTCTAAGTATTTGAATTCAAGGTCGTAATAGGTTTTTAAAAAAGAAAAGTCAAATCCGAAATTGAACTGTTTGGTTGAACCATATTTTGCAGTGGGTCTATAGCTAGATAGTATGGGGAATCCCACACGCAATGAAAACCAACGATAGGCAATCCCAAGACCCAAAAAGGTTTTGAAATTGTTTTTATAATTCAATTGGTCAATGTCTGCAGAAAATGGATAACCAATGGTAAAAGGCGCCGAATTAAACCCTAAATCGGTATAAACAACCAAATTTTGCTTAAAATCTTCGATTTTAGAAGTGCTATCCAATAGCGTTTGACTGAACCCACCAATAGAAATAAGGAAACTACTTAGTAATACCTTCCAGTCCAAGGATAAACGCATATACTTTTGCAACTTCTAATCGTTCGTTTGTTCTACCTGATCCTCCGCCATGTCCTGCGTCCATATTACAATCAAAGATTAATGGAGCATTATTCGTGCGCATTTCTCTTAGTTTCGCTACATATTTCATTGGTTCCCAGTATTGTACTTGAGAGTCATGATAACCAGTTGTAATATACATTGCAGGATAATCCATACGGTGAATATTGTCATACGGTGAGTATTTCAACATATACTGGTAATATTCCAAATCCGCTGGATTTCCCCATTCCTCGTATTCGCCCGTTGTTAATGGTATGGACTCATCAGACATGGTCGTTACAACATCCACGAAAGGAACTTGAGAAACAATCCCCTTCCATAAATAAGGTGCCATATTGGTTATTGCTCCCATCAAAAGACCGCCTGCGCTACCACCTTGAGCATAAATTTTATTTTTATCGCAATAGTTCATATTACCCAAAAATTCAGCAGCATTAATGAAATCAGTAAATGTATTTGTCTTTTTTAAAAATTTACCGTTTTCGTACCATTCTTCACCCATGTATTTGCTTCCTCTAATGTGGGCAGAGGCAAAGACAAATCCGCGGTTTAATAAACTGAGTCGTGTTGCACTGAACACATCAGGAATTGTATATCCATAGGATCCATAACCGTATAATAAACACGGTGCAGTAGCTAAATCAAGCCCTTTTTTATAAACAATACTAACGGGAATTTTACTACCATCATTGGCAATTGCCCAAATGCGCTGTGATTCATACTCTTCCGAATTAAATGTTTTATCCAATAATTCTTTCCGGTGCCAAATAGTCTTATTTCCTGTATTCATGTTGTATTTGAATACGGTTGATGGGGTTGTCATGGAATTATAAGAGTAGAAAATTTCATCAGAGTTATACTCATCATTCAATCCTAATCCCAAATAATAGGTTTCTTCATCAATAGAAATATAGTTTTCCTTTTGAGTGTTTAGGTTGATTAATTTAATTTGCAACAGTCCATTCGTTCGTTCTTCAATCAACAAGAAATTTTTAAAAATGGCCATTCCTTCCAATAATGTACCTTCATTATGTTTCTGGATTTCTGAGCAACTTTCAATATTTGTAGGAATCGAACTGGTGAATAGGATTTTTTTATTGGTAGCATTTTTATTTGATAGAATATAAAATCCTTTTTCGTGATGCGCAATTTCGTACAAATGTCCTGGATCTCTTTTTAGGAAAACCACCGGTTTTTCAGTTGGATTATTCGCATCAATTAACTGCATTTCGGAGGTGGTAGAGCTGTAAGCATAAATCACCAAATACTTGTCTGTTATGGTTTTTCCAATACCAATGTTGAATTTTTCGTCGTTTTCTTGGTACACGAGCTCATCATTTTTGGAGTCACTACCTAAAACATGGCGGTAAATTTGAAATTCTCTCAGTGTTTGCTGGTCTTTTTTAACGTAGAATACTGTTTTGTTATCATTTGCCCAAACCACACCGCCACTAGCGTCTTTAATTTGATCTTTTAAAAATTTACCTGTTTTATTGATCCGAAAGGATATGGTGTATTTTCTTCTGCCGATGAAATCCTCACTCAAGGCAACAATTTCATTATCGGGAGAAAGTGACCAATCACTCAATTCATAGAAAGATTTTCCTTTGGCGCGCTCGTTTTCATCAAAAAACAAACTTGATTTTCCATTTTCGATGTGTAAAATTTGCTGATAATCTTTTCCTTCGAGGTTTTTAACTTGATATGTTTTTCCATTCAAAATGAATGGGGCAGAAATTTCATTGGGATTAATACGTTGATCAAACTCCTTCATTAACCCATCCACCAGTCCGTTCAACGGAGCAAAATATGCTTCAGCATGTTTATTTTCAAGAGAAATGTAATCCAGAACGGGCTTAGAATCTCTTTCATTCATCCAATAATAATCATCAATGCGCGTATGATTATGAGCGGTTAACTTTTTAGATTGCTTGGTCGCAATAGGCTGATTGTTTTGTGCCATAATGAATGTAGGTATGAAAATCAGGAATAAAAGCTTATTCATAGATAGAAATTTTTCATCAAAAGTACGATTTTATTAGATTAATGGAAATCGAAAATAAAATGGTGTGGCCCCTGAATTACTTCATTTTGGAGAGTTCAGCTTTTAATTTTGCTGCATCGTATTGATTGGCGTTTGTGCCGTCAAAGAATTTAATAATGTTTCCATTCCAAAGTAATGCAACTCCAGGAGTGTCTTTGGAAGAACCAAGTGTATTGTAGAATTTTGCAATCCCTAATATTTGATGATTAAACGATTTTCCTGCTAGTTTAAAGAACTCTGGTATTTTTTCAGTTTCTTCATCCATAAAGATAATATGTACTTTAGGGAGGTCAGGATTGCTTTTACTCAATTGAGCGAGCGATTTGGCTGCTGCTTGACAATGATCACAACCAGGCGCAAAGAAGCAGAGTATTTTCTTACCTTCATCTATTCCTGGAACAAGCTGACTAAAGGCAGAGGTAACTTTTTTAGGTCCAGGGTTAACTTTTGTTTTATTAATGGTATCTGCTGTTGGATTTGATTTTCCGTTTTCTGGAGATAGACCAACATTTTGGGTTGATTCCTCCGGATTTTCTGCTTCAATGATTACAGGCTGAGAAGAAACAGTTTTTTTAACATCGCATTTTTCAATTGGTGTTAATCCGAACATGAATAAAGTGGATCCAAGAAATAATGAAAGCAAGATGAAAAAGTTGTTTTTCCCTTTTTCCTTGTCCGAAGCATTAAAAAACAAATAAGTTAACATTCCAATAGCTAGCAAGTTTTTAATAATTGCTTCAACGGGCGTCATTGGAATCAAAGCCCCAAAGCAGCCGCAATTTCCTTCATTCCCTGTTGAGATAACTTCATAGGTTAGGTGCCCAACAAAAATCGCAAGTAATAATGTGCTGACAGGAATAACAATTGATTTTAAGAAGTGTGGTTGCAAAAGCGCTAACCCTAAAGAAATTTCCGCACCAATTATGAAACGTGAAAAATAAGGTGCAAAACATGCGTCAAAACCCAATGGTATTAGTTGTTTTATTTCGAACATAGTAATGCCAAAAGTAGATGATGGGTATAGTTTTGCTGCCGCAGAAAGTAGAAATAAAACAGATAAAATAACTCTAAGAGTCCAGGGTAAAAAACGTTTTACAGTTGCCATATTTTAAAATTTAGTAAATCTAAAATAGGTATAAAATTAAGTTGAAGAAATTGCTTAACAGTTCATTAACATTTTACCCTAAATGAATTAACGCAAATACCGAATAATTCAACATGTCAAAATAATTACCTTCAATTCCTTCACTGATGATCGTTTTACCTTTATTGTCCTCCATTTGCTTAATGCGCAGCACTTTCGTTAAAATCAAATCAGTTAATGAACTCACGCGCATGTCTCTCCAAGCTTCACCATAATCATGGTTTTTATTTTCCATGAGTTCAAATGCTTCTTTGGCAATTTTATCATACGATTCAATCGCCTCTTCGGCTGATAAGTCTTCTTTAACTTCAGCACCCATGCGTACTTGAATAACCGCCATTATGCAGTAATTTACAATAGCCGTAAAAGCATCTTCAAAACTTTCACCGACTTTGTTTTCTCCCGTTTCTTGAAGTGTTCGTATTCGTTGCGCCTTAATGAAAATTTGATCCGTCAATGAGCTTGGTCTTAATATTCTCCATGAAGTTCCATAATCAACTGATTTTTTCGCGAAGATATCTCTACAAACATTCATTACATTTGTATATTCAATATTAGTTTTATTCATTTTACTTTCCATGTATACAGAAACTCAATCAACTTCCTTTTCGATAAACATTAAAGGTGAGCTTTATAATTTATCTCGGCCAAAGATAATGGGAATTATTAATTGTACACCCGATTCTTTTTATGAAAATAGTCGAATCAATGATGAAAAGTCCATTCTTTTGAAAGTAGAGGAAATGATTCAAGGTGGAGTGGATATTTTGGATGTGGGAGGAGCATCAACCAGACCCGGCTCAGTTTTACCGACGATAAAAGAAGAAAAAGAACGGGTAATTCCTGCAATTGACGTAATCAAAAAGAAATTCCCGAATCTTATTATTTCTCTGGATACCGTGCATGGAGAAGTGGCTCAAGCCGGAATAGATGTAGGAGTAGATATTATTAATGATGTTACTGCAGGCGAATTAGATGAATCAATTCTACAGGTGGCTGCCAAAAATAAAACGCCCTATGTATTGACTCATTCTCCCGGTTTTGTGAGATCGGTAATACCGTTTGAAACAGAAAGTTTCATGTTGGATATGACCAATTTTCTTTCCCAAAAAATTGCATATTGTAAATCTATTGGGTTAAATGATTTAATAATTGATCCAGGATTTGGTTTTGCAAAAACGCAGGAACAAAATTTTGAGATAATTCGAAAATTTGAAATGTTGAAAATCTTTAATTTACCTATTTTAGTAGGGGTTTCGCGAAAGTCTATGGTCTACAAAACGTTAGGTGTAACTCCCGAAAATTCTCTTCATGGAACAATTGCTTTGCAAACAATTTTAACATCAAAAGGCGCTAATATTATCAGGGTTCATGATGTGTCAGAAATGAATGATGTTCGAATCTTACTTTCAAGTTGTTAAGATTTTTTGTGATGTTGAAACTTTTTTCATTACTTTCGTAAACTATAACCGAAAAATCGTTTAAAATGAAATACTTTTTAGGATTGACTTTATTACTTACAGCTCATGTTTTAATTGCTCAGCAATTACCAACGGCTGGTTTTGTAGTTTCCGATAACGCTTTGTGTGTTGGTGAGTGTATTGATATAACAAATACATCGTCGGATAATGGATTGAGTTGGTCGTGGACTTTTACTGGAGCAACACCAAGTTCTTATTCGGGTCAAAATCCGGGTCCCGTTTGTTTTCCAACAGCTGGAAGTATAACCATTTCGTTAACTGTTACAAATACCTTTGGTTCAAATACAACAAGTCAAACAATTACCGTTTCTGATTTGCCCGTTGTGGGAGCAACAATTTCGGATACGACTAACGGAAATTATTTGGTTATTGCTGATACTACAATTAATATGTTTCAAGAAGCCTATTTGTGGGCACAAGGAACACCTGCTGGTGGTGAAATGACTTGGTATCCAAGTGGTGTTATCGGTGATGCTATTCTTGTGGCTAATGGAGATTCATTAATAGTTAGTCCTTTTTATGACACATATTATGTTGTGAGCTACACAAATGCAGGTGGTTGTACAGCGACAGATACCCTTTTAGTTCAAGTTAATTTTAATGAAGTTGTAAGTGTTCCCAATTCATTTTCGCCAAATGGTGATGGTTCCAATGATTTATTGCGTGTTTTAACAAATGTCGATGGAGATAATAATTTTACGAATGGATTTGTAGAGGGTGGCGCGATTGCAGAAATGGATTTTAGAATTTACAATCATTATGGCCAACTTATTTTCAGGACATCTGACACTCGTGAAGGGTGGGATGGAAGTTTTAAAGGGAAGCCTGAGAATCCTGCGACATTTGTTTATACTTTAGACTATCGTTTAATAAATGGAAGATCAAGTTCAATTAACGGTAATGTAACTTTATTTAGATAAGGAATGAAAAATAATATTATACTTCAGATTTTTCTACTTTGTTCAGCATCATTTTGGGCTCAACAAGAAATCCATTCCAGTAATTGGTATTTATCCAATGCGTTGGTGAATCCTGCTGCTGTTGCAACCGATGGGTCTAATTATTCAATTTACACCAATTTTAGGTTACAATATTTCACGATAAATGGTAGTCCAATGCGAACCAACTCACTTGCTGCAGAAATTAAAATTCCGGATCAAACAGGAAGGGATAATTACTTTGGTGTTGGTTTAAATTTTTACAATGACCAAACTGGAGATGCTCGTTTTATGACGAATTCATTTGCTGTACCTGTTAATTACACCATGCAGTTGGATTATCAAAATAAACTTTCGATTGGGATTTCACCCGGATTCTATACGCAAGGGTTTAATCCATCTTCTCAAACTTGGGAGTCTCAATGGAATGGTAATACGTATAATTCAACAACTGTTTCAGGTGAGAATTTAAATAAATCGTATGCAGCCTTGGACATAGGGACCGGAGTTTTTTATCAACTAGAACGAAATGACAAGTCAAAATATTTTGCAGGTTTTTCAGCAAAACACCTAACACGACCTAAGGTAGATTTTTCGTTCGGTGGTGATAAATTGTATCAACTTATGACATTGCATGCAGGTGCAGAATTTACAACGCGTAGAAACCAGTATAAAATTCGTCCACAGATAATCTATTATATGAATGGACCTAACAAATCATTGGTTTTGGGTACATCCGCGGAAACAATGTTGGATGAAGGTGCTCGTGTTACAACCTTGCGTAAAACAAAGAGTATTCAATATGGATTTTATTACCGTTGGAATGATGCTATTATTGCATCCTTTGGTGTGAATATCGATGGGTTTATGGCAGGTTTATCTTTTGATGCCAATGTTTCTAAATTAAATACCGCTACAAATAGCATTGGAGCAATAGAGTTGTATTTAAAGTACAGTTTAGTTAGTAAATCAACCGATACCAAAAAGAAGAAAAAGAAGAAATAGTTTTTCTTGCATTTTCTAACATCTAAATTACTATTTTAGGGGTTTAATTTAAATCCATGAAAAAAACTTTCTTTTTAGTTTGTAGTATTATTTCAATTCATTCTAGTTTTGCTCAAAAAGCACCATTAAATTGGTATCTGAAACATCCCCAAAAAGATAAAATCTTCGGTGTTGGCGCTACTGAAGCATACAAATTATTGACAGATAGAAAACCCACAGAGGTTGTTGTTGCCGTTATCGATAGTGGTGTTGAAACGGATCATCCAGATTTAAAAGATGTTATTTGGATTAATTCAGATGAAATCCCCTCTAATGGAATTGATGATGATAACAACGGTTACATTGATGATGTCAATGGCTGGTCATTTTTAGGTGGTCAAGGAGGTGATATCAATAATGAGGCTATGGAAATAGCTCGGATGTTCCAAAAAGAAAATAGATATTTTGCTGGCAAAGACGCTTCTTCAATTGATGAGGGGGATAAAGACCGTTATGAAAAATTTTTAAAAATTAAAAGTGATTTTAACAAGGAGCAAGGGCAATTAATGGCTCAATATAAAGGGATTGAATATGCATCAAAGTATATTGTGAATGTTAAAAAACAGCAAGGTGAATTTTCAAAAAAAGCCAATAAAAATTATACCACCAAAGATGCTATTGAATTGAAATTACAAAAAAACCTGAAACGTGCTTTTTTATTCATATCTCCTAGCGTAATTGAAAAACAGGTCGAGGGTGGGGAGGCACAGATTGGTGGCATGATTAGGAGTAATACAATGAATGCGGATAGTTTACGACAAGTAATTGTTGGTGACGATGTCAATTCGTTAAACGAAAGATTTTATGGGTGTAACCGATATGAAGGCCCAGATGCTATGCATGGAACGCATGTTTCAGGTATTATTGCTGCTACTAATGGTAACAATATAGGGATAGATGGAATTGCAAAACATGCAAAAATAATGGTACTTAGAGCTGTTCCAAATGGCGATGAACGAGATAAGGACATTGCAAATGCGATATATTATGCAGTGGATAATGGAGCGAAAATAATTAACATGTCATTTGGAAAATATTATACTCCGAGCAAGGAAATATTAGATGATGCTATAAAATATGCCAAAAGTAAAGATGTGTTATTTGTTCATGCTGCCGGAAATGATGCAAAGGATAAAAATAGTGAGGATTCTTACCCCACTCGCATGATGAATGATGGAACATCAGCTTCCAATTGGTTAGAGGTTGGCGCAAGTAGTGTTTCAAAGAAGGGAAGCAAGTTGATTGCAGATTTTTCTAACTATGGATCAGAAACAGTTGATTTATTTGCTCCGGGTGTAGATATTTATTCTACCGTTCCGGATGGTAAATACGAAGATGCTTCTGGAACGAGCATGGCTTCTCCAGTGGCTGCAGGTGTTGCGGCTATTATACGTGGTTATTTTCCCGAATTAACGGCGGAACAAGTGCGGGATGTATTAATGAAAACGGTAAGTATCACTTCTAAAAAAATTGCTATACCTGGACGTAAAAAAGCAGATTCAGTAGGCGCAATGAATGATGTTTCTATATCTGCTGGTTTCATTAACGCAGAAAGAGCCGTAAGCTATTTACTTTCAAAAGAGAAAAAATAGAATGTTGAAAAATTAGTAGATTAATGTTAATTGATTAAAAGAATCTTAATTCAATTTGCTTAACTTTAATCATAAGTATATTATGAGAAAAATAAATTTAGTCGATGGGACCCCTGTTTTTGCGCTACGTGCTGCTGAGGCGAAAATGTTAGATCATCATGTTGAAGGATATTTAACAAATGGTATTCAGATAAATGACGGTGATGTTGTTTTAGATGTAGGGGCAAACATCGGTGTTTTTGGAGTGCGTGCAGCTCAAAAAGGAAAAAATGTTCGTGTGTATTGTTTTGAACCAATTCCTGATATTGCCGATACACTTGAGAAAAATGCTGAGCTAATCGGAGGTGGTCAAATAACGGTTTGTCGGTATGGGATTTCGAATGAAAACACCCAAGCAGAATTTACATATTTTCCAAATACTCCTGCTCTTTCAACGCTACATCCGGAGCAATGGGACGTAGATCCAACGGCTTTCCAGCGAGCAGTAAAAGGAACTATGAAAAATCCGCCTGAAAATATGAAATGGATGAAATGGATACCTACCATTTTTTCAGGTTTGATCGCAAAACAGTTGGTTAAAGGAAGAAAAAAGGTGAGTTGTTCCTTAAGAACACTATCTAGCTTCATAGCAGAACACAATTTGGATAGAATAGATTTGCTCAAAATCGATTGTGAAGGAGCTGAATGGAGTGCTCTGAATGGGATTGAAGCTGCTGATTGGGCAAAAATAAACTCATTAGTTGTTGAGGTACACGATACAGATGGTCGATTAAATAAGGTGAAGGATTTATTAACGCAAAAAGGTTTTAATCAATTGCATTCGGAAAGTGAGTCTGGATTGGAAGGAACGGCTATGTTTAATTTATTTGCTCTTAGATTATGACAGCAGAAAAAGTTGCTATTGGCACCGTTTTACTATTAGTTATTTCTAATCTATTCGGTTTTATTTATAGTTATGTTGTACTAAACACTTCATTTTTTAAATCATATCGGATTCAACAGCAAGAATACAAGCCGGGGTTGTTCAAGAGCAGAATGCCTCTTTTTTTGTTTAATTTCATTACGCTTTTAGCTTTTTCAGGTTTTGGAGCCTATTTTCTTTTTGATTTTCTTGACACTTCAAGCTTTGTTTGGTACGTCGTGGCCGGCCAAGTGCTGATTGCATTTTTAGTGGATGATTTATTTTTTTACTTCTACCATAGATACCTGCATCAAAATAAGTTTTTATTAAAGCATATTCATTCAATTCATCATCGGGCAACTAAGCCTTTTCCGTTAGAATATCTTTATGCACACCCTTTAGAATGGATGATGGGGACAATAGGCGTTGCTTTAGGTTTTGGCTTGATTTTGAGTTTTATGGAAATTAATTTATACGCATTTTGGATTTTTGGTCTACTGCGAAATCTTCACGAAATCCACATTCATTCAGATTTAAAACTTCCTGGAATTAGCAACTTTCCGGGATTGAGCAAAACAGAGCATCATGATATTCATCATTCCAAATTAAATGGCAATTATGCTTCTACATTTTTAATTTGGGATACACTTTTAAAAACATCATTTAAAAAAAAACAAGCATGATTAATAAAACGCTTTATTTATTTTTTGGATTTTTTCTAGTCACACTTTCTTTCAAAGCTCAATATTCGTTAACCGTTAAGTTAATCGGAATTGAAAATACGAACGGGCAAGTTGAAATTGCTTTATACAATGATGAAAAACTTTTCCCTGAAGTCGGGAAGACGCTTCACATGATTAGAGTTAAACCCGAAGGAAAAGAAGTAGTTTATGAGTTTAAAAATTTGAAGGCAGGAGAGTATGCAATTGCTACCTTTCACGATGAAAATGATGATAAAGTGTGTAATACTAATTTAATAGGTGTTCCAACAGAGGCATTTGCATTTTCAAAGGATTTTCGTCCATTTTTATCGGCACCGGATTTTGAAGATTGTTCGTTCAAACTTTCGCAAAACATGGAAATCACCATCGAAATGGTTTATTGATTATTTTCCAAATTCTACTTAGTTCGTATCTTAGCGCACCAAAATTTAAACAATGGCTACTATTCTTGCAGAAAAAGAAAGTGAATTACTTTCTAAAGACTTATTAATTCAGGCTTTTAGAATTATGTGCACGGCTAAAACAATGGCCGAAAAATTCGAAGCAAATAAGGAAGTAACTGCAAAATATGTTCATGCTACATCTCGGGGTCATGAAGCAATACAAATTGCATTGGCTATGCAATTAAAGCCCCAAGATTGGGTTTCTCCTTATTATAGAGACGATAGTATATTATTGGGAATAGGGTTAACTCCGTTTGAACTCATGCTTCAGGTTTTTGCAAAAAAAAATGATCCGTTTTCAGGTGGTAGGACTTATTATTCACACCCTTCTTTGAATCGTGATGATCTTCCAAAAATCATACATCAATCCTCCGCAACAGGCATGCAAGCGATTCCCACAACAGGAGTAGCAATGGGAGTTCAGTTTAAGGAAAACCAAGGTTTGTCACCCGATTATAATGGCGATAATCCAGTTGTAGTTTGTTCGTTAGGGGATGCATCATGTACGGAAGGAGAGGTTTCTGAAGCCCTTCAAATGGCGTCTTTAAAACAGTTTCCAATATTGTTTTTGGTGCAAGACAATGATTGGGATATTTCGGCAAATTCAAAGGAAATACGGTCTCAAAATATGGCTGAATATGCTTCAGCGTTTAAAGGTCTTGAAGTTCGCTCCATTGATGGTAGTGATTTTGAGGAATCATTTCGAACATTAAATGAAATAATTCATTTGATTCGAACCGAAAGACGGCCATTTGTTTTGCATGCTAAAGTTCCGCTTTTGGGTCATCATACTTCTGGTGTTCGTAAGGAATGGTATAGGGATGATTTAGAGGAAGCTGCTACACGTGATCCTTATCCTAAATTGAAGGAATTATTGCGCAGTAAAGGAATAGGTGAAGCTGATTTAATTCTAATGGAAGCAGAGGTCAGAAAATTGGTTGATACAGAATATGAAAAAGCACTTAATGCGGAGGATCCAGACCCTTCGAGTATCACTGATTTTATTTTTGCTCCAACTGAGATAACAGAGGAAAAAGGAGAACGTGAACCAGCAGGAAAGAAAAAAACAGTGATGGTTGATTCTGCCTTGTTTGCAGTGCGAGAGTTAATGCAAAAACATCCCGAATCTTTGCTCTATGGTCAAGATGTTGGCGGTAGATTAGGTGGTGTATTTAGAGAAGCAGCAACCTTAGCCCAAACCTTTGGTGAAAATAGAGTATTTAATACACCAATACAGGAAGCATTTATAATTGGATCAACGGTTGGAATGTCCGCTGTTGGTTTAAAACCTATTGTAGAGGTTCAGTTTGCTGATTATATTTGGCCAGGATTGAATCAATTGTTTACCGAGGTTTCTCGTTCTTATTATTTGTCAAATGGAAAATGGCCAGTAAGTTGTTTGATTCGCGTTCCGATTGGAGCGTATGGTTCTGGTGGACCCTATCATTCATCTAGTGTTGAGTCTGTTTTAACTAATATTCGTGGAATTAAGGTTGTTTATCCTTCAACCGGCGCAGACTTGAAAGGGTTAATAAAAGCGGCATTTTACGACCCGAATCCTGTGGTTATGTTGGAGCATAAAGGATTATATTGGTCGAAGGTTCCCGGAACCGAAGGAGCAATGTCAATTGAGCCTGATGAAGACTATATCATACCTTTAGGAAAAGGAAGAATTGTTCAAACTGCTAGTGAAGAGAATTTCGCTCGAGGAAAAAGTTGTTGCATAATAACATATGGCAGAGGAGTTTACTGGTCACTCACAGCAGCTAAAAAACACCAAAATCAAGTTGAAATAATTGATTTGAGAACGTTGAATCCGTTGGATATGGAATTAATTAATTCAACTGTCAGAAAACACAATAAAGTTCTACTTGTAACGGAAGAATCAATTGAAGCTACTTTCACTCTTGGGTTGGCTGGTCGTATTCAAAGAGATAATTTTCAGTATCTGGATGCTCCTATTTCGATCGTAGGATCGGTAGATACTCCGGCAATACCTTTAAATTCTGCTTTGGAAGCTGCATTGTTAACTAATTCTGAAAAGGTGGCGGAAAAATTGAAAGATCTGCTGAATTATTAAAAACAATTTTATTTCAATCATTTCTTTACATTTTTATTCGTTCGACCTAAGAATGATTAAATTTGCAAAATAAGAAATGGAACAAACTAAAGTTATACAGCCCAACAAATTTAAAACCTATCTGATTTTTACAAAATTCAGATTGTCATCCTTAGTGATTTTATCTGCAATTTCTGGTTATTTATTTGCTGGGGGTGAAGATTTGACAGAATTGGCCTTATTAACTTTCGGCGGAATTTTTGTCACTGGTGCATCCAATGGAGCCAATCAGATTTGGGAACAACACTTGGATAAATTAATGAATCGAACCAATCGGAGGCCGCTTCCGCAAGGCTGGATGACAAACACAGAAGCCTATGCTGTTGTTGTTGTCAGTTTAGTAATCGGGACTGCTATGTTATTTATGATTAATTTATATTCAGCAGCTTTAGGTTTATTTGCTTTTATTTCCTATGTTTTCATTTATACCCCGATGAAGCAAAAAACCCCTTGGGCGGTACTAATTGGTGCCTTTCCGGGTGCTATTCCTCCTTTTTTGGGAGCCATTGCAGCAACCAATGATTTCGGATTACTACCGGGTGTTTTGTTTTTTGTTCAATTTACATGGCAGTTTCCACACTTTTGGGCAATCGCGTGGATTTTACATGAAGATTACCAGCGAGCAGGCTTTTATTTATTACCTTCAAAAACAGGAAAAACAAAAAATTCTGCTTTTCAAATTCTGCTTTATTCATTAGCGCTAATACCATTTAGTTTAATGCCTTGGTTGATGGGGTGGTGCGGCACAGTAACATTCGTTTTAGGTTCGTTCATTGGGATTCTATTTTTCTTGTATGCATACCGATTGTTTCTTTCTTGTGAAGATAAGGATGCACGTAAACTTATGTTCGCTTCATTTGTTTATTTACCAATAATTCAATTCGTTTATGTTTTTGATAGGGTAGAACCTATGTTACCAAAATAATACAAGTTATGAGACCAGATTACAGTAAAGAATTAGATCCTGAAGTTCGGGTGAAAATGAAAAAAAATCTCGTTTATGTTGGGATTTTTAGTGTTATTATGCTTTTTGCAGGCTTCACTTCTGCATACATCGTTTCAATGGGCGATTCTTTCTGGCTAAAATATCCTTTACCAACTTATTTTTGGATTAGCACATTCTTAATTATTTTGAGCAGCCTTTTTTTAGAAATAGCTATCAGGAAAGGAAAAAGCAAAAATAAATCAGCATTACGTATTTTTATTTCAGCTACATTAATAGCCGGTTTAGGGTTTGTTTATTTTCAATTTAAAGGATACGGTGCATTAACGGACAATGGAATTCATGCGGCGAATAATCACATCATGGTCGTTGATGGCAGATATGGTGATTATTATCAAGTTAAATTTAAAGGTGAAATTCTCGAAGTTGATGGCAATAATTATCTGTGTCAAGGGAAAGTGATGAGCGAAGTAGACTATAACTTGATGTCAGAGTTTATGAAGCAATTTATAGGAGTAACTCCTGCGAAACTAACTAAGGCAAAATCGAATTCTTCCTTTGAATTAATTTATAATGACAAATCTATTTCAGTTTTGAATAATAAATTGATTTTTCCTGATTCTACTGAATTAAAATATGTTGATCAATTGAGGTTGTCACAACTTGCACAGAATATACTAGACAAAAGAGTAGATTTTTTCGTGCGAGGGAAATTCGGGACAGATTTTCAATTATTATACAAGGGAAAAGAATTGGAATACAAGAACCGAAATTTGTATTTTGAGGGTAAAAAATTATCAAAATACCTTCAGATTAAAGCTTTAGAGACTACAGATGCTGCATCTTCTTATATGTACATATTAACTTTCATTCATTTACTCCATATTTTAGTCACCTTGATTTATATGATTAAAGTAACAATCAACTCGTTTTCAGGTAAATACGATGGTGGGGATGTGCTTAGTCTTAGACTCGGAGCAATTTTCTGGCATTTTTTAGCGATTCTTTGGGGGTATTTGTTGTTGTTTTTGCTTTTTATTCATTAAACTTGCAAAAAAATTTCTATCTAGTATGGCAGGTCATTCAGCACATGTAGATGCTTCTACACTTTGGGGAGGGAAAGAATCTCCTTTTCAAACAAGTTATGGTAAATTAATGATGTGGTTTTTCCTTGTGTCGGATGCATTGACATTTGGTGGATTATTGATTGCCTATGGTTTTACAAGACACGACGCGCAAGAGGCATGGCCTATTGGAGAGGAAACGTTCAATTCAATGCCGTTTTTAGGTCACGGGTATCCCTTATTGTATGTTGCGTTAATGACATTTATTTTAATTGTTTCATCTGTTACAATGGTTTTGGGTGTTGAAGCAGGGCACAGAATGGATAAAAAAGGAGTTGTGAAATGGATGATTGCTACAATAATAGGTGGATTTTTCTTTGTAGGTTCTCAAGCCTGGGAATGGTATCACTTCATACATGGTTCAGAGTTTGGGAAAATTGAGTTGGCAGACGGTTCGCAAGCAATTGTGAAAGGTCATTTTGGTGAGATACAAAACTTTACTGTGGTTACTCCGGGTCACCACCATAAAAAGGGTGATGTTGTTACCGAAGATTTGATGCATGAGTTCCAACATGCTGCTGAGACTGGTAACCTGAAGGACGGAATGATTAACTTGCATGATGGATCAGTGGCAAAAGTAAATAAAAGTGCAGATGATCACATGAAGTTAATTATCAAGAAAAATGGGAAACAAAACAAAGTTGGCTCTCACATTGAAGGAAAAAAAGCTGAAGAGATGTATTATGCTTCTTTGTATAGCGGAGTTCCGAACAAAGTGATTTATGGAGCAAATCTTCAACAAAATGAATACGGGCCTCAACAATACGGTCAATTCTTTTTCTTCATTACAGGTTTCCATGGTTTCCACGTATTTTCTGGAGTAATGATAAATATCATCATTATGATAGGTGTTGTTCTTGGAACATACCACAAAAGGGGGCATTATGAGATGGTAGAAAAAACAGGTTTATATTGGCATTTCGTGGATTTAGTTTGGGTGTTTGTATTTACATTCTTCTACTTGGTATAAATTGATTAACGATTAATAAGAATTAACATGGAAAGAGACGACGTTATTGAATATTCTTTACAAACTCATCACAACGAGGAAGAAGGAAAAAAAATCCGTAAAAAAATCTGGTTTGTAACGGCATTATTAACTGCAATTACTGCAGTTGAGGTTGCTTTAGGGGCGTTCATTAAACAAGGTACAGATATTTGGCCCATGGTAAAATGGTCGTTTATTGTAATGACACTTGTGAAAGCTGGTTACATTGTTTTGGTATTTATGCATTTAGGTGATGAGAAAAAATCTTTGCGTAATATCATTTTGATACCATACTTTATGTTTGTTTTATATTTGATTTTTATTGCAATTTGGGAAGCGCTCGCAATAAATGATGCACTTCAACAAAATGCATTCTAAGTAAGATGAAAAAAAAAGTCTCTGGGATTAAAATCAGGGGTGTTCTTGCAACTTTATTAGTTTTTGGTCCAGCTTTATTACTTGTTTTTATTGGAACAAGGGGCTGTGAACATAATTTTAAAGTATTAGATGATTTTGGGGCTGCTGTCCCGTATTCTTTTGTAGACATTACTGGAAAAAAAAGAAGTTATAAGGAATTCGAAAATACGATTGTACTTGTAACAACCATACAAGAATCTTGTCCGGACACTTGTTCATTGTCTTTTTGGCACCTTGATCAGATTATCTATCAACACATTCGTAAAAACAAATCAAAAAAACTAAAGCAAGTTCGATTAATTTCCTTTGTTACTGATGGAAAGGGAAATTGTGTGAAAGATCTTAAATTTGTTCATTCCATGCTCAAAGAGCGAGTTGAAGGGTATGATTCTTCTTTGTGGATTTTGGCCACAGGGGATGTTAAAAGTGTGTACAATTTTAAAAGTAACGGAAAGTCTTTGTTGGAAAAAGGATCTCAGTATTTTGGAGGAGAATATTTCCAAGAAATCATGTTATTACTAGATAAGAAAAATCATTTAAGAATGGCATTGAGTGGCAACCAAGAAGGAATGATCCGTAGAATGAAGGAGCACTTAGCCCTTTTACAAAAACAATACGATAAGGCACCAGTTGAACAAAACTAAATCATTGCTGTTTTTATAAAATGCGATTGATCTTAACTTCCATATTATCTATGTTATTTTTGGCTTGCAATCAAGAAGTTAAAAAGGTGCGTGTTTTACCGATTCTCGGAAATTTTGATTTGGAATATAAAACAATCAATGGAAAAAAATCAATTGACACACTTTTCCATAAGATTCCAGATTTTAAGTATTTAAACGAAGATTCAATTTGGAAAACCAATCAAAACTTTAAAAATAGAATTTGGATTGCTGAGTTTTTCTTTGCAACATGTCCAACAGTTTGTCCCGTAATGAATTCACAATTGAAAAAGCTAAATAAAGAATTAGTATTATATTCAGATCAAATACAATTTTTGTCGTTTACTATTAATCCAAAACATGATACTCCATCAATCTTAAGAAAGTACCGACAAAATGCGGGTATTATTTCAAAAAACTGGACTTTTTTAACTGGAAATGAGGAAGAAACGCATCGCTTAGGGATAGAAGACTTTCTGACATTCGCGGGTAAAGATGATGAGTCTGAAGGAGGGTACGCCCATTCTGGGTCCTTTACTTTAGTTGATATGGAAGGACATGTGAGGGGTGTTTACCGTGTTACAGAGTTAAATGGCAAAGTCGATACCGGAGAATATAATAGAATGAAAATTGAAATCCTTAAATTATTAAATGATGAGTACAACATTAAAAAATGAAGCGCAAATAGCGAAGTTTAGAAAGTTAATTGTAATTGTTTCGATTGTTATACCAATTGCTGTTGCTGCTTTATTTGGAATAAAAGTAGACGGGATTGACTTATCCTGTTTACCCCCATTTTATGCAGGAATTAATGGTGTAACGGCAATTTTATTAATAGCGTCGTTGGTTGCTATAAAAAGTAAAAATCGGCGATTACATCAGAGTTTGATGCAGATTTGCCTTGGATTATCTTTATTGTTTTTACTTTGTTATGTAGCCTATCACATGACATCAGATTCCACCCCATATGGAGGTTCAATGAAAGCAGTCTATTATACTATATTAATCTCACACATTGTTTTAAGTGTGGCTGTTATTCCATTAGTTTTGTTTACTTACCTTTTTGCGTGGGAAGGTAAATTTGATAAACACAAAAAATGGACGCGTTTTGCCTTTCCTATATGGTTGTATGTTGCAATAACAGGTGTAGTGGTATACTTTATGATTTCTCCATTTTACAAGTAAAAGGACTATTCTTTTCCTTGCTTCGGTTCGATTAGAAAGGGTTTTACATGGCATGAATAAAAAATAATTCGATTGCTTTCTTAGCGATTTGGGTTCGAATAATTTGTAACTTCATTCCTCAATTGTCCCCATGTCCGATAATCGTCAAGTTTTCACCCTTAAACAAGTAGTTTCCTCCATTCGGAAAACGATAGAAGAGCGCTATGCGCAGCACTATTGGGTGAAAGCTGAAATTCATAAATTCAACCGATTCCCAAGTGGGCATGCTTTTCCAGAAATTGTTCAACGTGAGAATGATAAAATAGTCGCTCAAATATCGGGCATAATTTGGAAACAAAATTTCGATCGGATAAACCAACAATTTATTCAAGTAGTAAAAGAACCATTAAAGGAAGGAAGTAATTTGTTGCTGCAAGTGAAAATAACATTCACCGAATTATATGGCTTGAGTTTGCAAATTGTTGATATTGACCCATCTTTTTCTTTGGGCGAAGTACAAAAACAACGCGAAGAAACACTTAAAAAACTTCAGGAAGAAGGGGTTTTAAATCAAAACCAATTACTTCCTTTTCCCATTTTACCCAAAAGAATCGCGATCATCTCAGCAGATTCCAGTAAAGGACTTTCAGATTTTATGGATGTTTTATCGAATAATGAAAAAGGATATTCATTTTTCACTTTTTTGTTTAATGCCTATGTGCAAGGGGATCAGGCCGTCGATTCTATAATTCAGACACTTGAGAAAATAAAAAAGGTGATTCATCATTTCGATTTAGTAGTTCTTGTTCGCGGTGGGGGCGCTGAGGTTGGAATGACGTGCTATAATCATTTTGATTTATGTAAGGCGATTGCAACTTTTCCCTTGCCGATATTAACAGGTATAGGTCATTCCACTAATCTGAATGTGGCTGAACTAATTGCTTTTCGAAATGCGATAACACCAAGTAAATTAGCCGAATTTATGGTGCAAACTTTTCGAGAATTTGACCAGGAAATAAAAGATAATCAAAAGCTAATTATCCAGAAATCAATAGATGTTCTTTTTAATTCAAATCAACTATTACAATCAACAATACTCATTTTTAAGCAGGGTGTGAAACATTGTATTGCATATTCAAGCCAAGAATTGAACGAGAAAAGCAATTGGATGCGTTATGCTGTTTCAACTGAATTATCTAAAAATCAAGCAGAAATTAATCAAATACAAATCAAATTAAACCATTTTTCTCAAGTCATATTAACTAGTCCTAAGTTACAAATAGATCAATGGAATGACAAGATCCAGGTGGGTTTGGCAGGTTTTATACTCTCTACAAAACGGCAATTAGAAGAAACCGAAAAATATGTTCATTTATTAGATCCAATTCACGTATTAAATCGAGGTTTTTCCATAACCTATAAAAATGGAGTAGTGGTAAAGGACAGTGAGCAATTAGCCATAGGAGATGAAATTGAAACGCAATTTTCCCTAGGGAAAGTACGCTCAAAAATTGCCAAGGAATTATAAAGGATCTTATTATAAATGTATTAAGTCATAAGAAAAAAGTAATTTTGTAAAAACAATTGATTTACATGGACTTTATAGAAGAAATGCGTTGGAGAGGGATGATTCATGACATGACTCCCGGAGTTGAAGAACATTTAAAAAAGGGCCTAGCTACAGCTTATATTGGATTTGACCCGACTGCGGATTCACTGCACATAGGAAGTTTGGTTCAAATAATGACCTTGGTTCATTTTCAGCGTGCGGGACATAAACCAATTGCTCTTGTTGGAGGTGCAACTGGAATGGTTGGAGATCCTTCCGGAAAATCCCAAGAAAGAAATTTATTGGATAAAGAATCGTTACAAAAAAATATTGATGGCGTGAGGGCCCAATTAACTCAGTTCTTAGATTTTGAAGCCGAGAAAAATCCTGCCCAATTACTTAATAACTTCGATTGGTTTGAAGGAATTTCTTTTTTAGAGTTTATTCGAGATATTGGAAAGCACATCACGGTCAACTATATGATGGCAAAAGATTCGGTGAAAAACAGATTAGAAACTGGAATGTCATTTACTGAATTCTCCTATCAACTTTTGCAAGGCTATGATTTTTATTATTTGAATCAACACCTTAATTGTTCCATCCAATTAGGAGGTTCGGATCAATGGGGTAATATTGTAACCGGAACTGAATTAATTCGCAGAAAAAACGGAGGAGATGCTTTTGCTATTACAACACCGTTAATTAAAAAAGCGGATGGCACAAAATTCGGTAAAACGGAAGGAGGAAATGTTTGGCTTGATAAAAATAAAACATCCCCATATAAATTTTATCAGTATTGGTTGAATGCGAGTGACGATGATGCGGCAACTTATGTTCGTATTTTCACATTGAAAAATAAAGAGGAAATTGAGGAATTAGAAAGAGAACATCAAGAAGCTCCTCATGTAAGAGTGCTTCAAAAAGCTTTAGCAGAGGATATTACGAATAGAGTTCATGGTCAAGAAGCCTTGAATGGTGCCATTGCAGCAAGTAATATACTTTTTGGAAAATCCACATTTAGCGATTTACAACAATTAAGTGAAGAAGATTTCTTTGCTGTTTTTGAAGGAGTTCCAACATCTATGCTTCCTATTTCTGAATTTAAAAAGGGACTTAGTATTGTGGATGCTTTGGGAAATGGTACCGGTTTTTTAGCGTCAAATGGGGAAGCTCGACGCGAATTAAAAGCTAATGCAGTGAGCGTAAACAAAGAAAAAGTGGGCGAAGATTTTATCTTAAACATGGATCATCTTATCAATGGAAAGTATATTTTACTTGGAAAAGGAAAGAAAAATAATTACATAATTGTCGCAGAGTAATCATGGAAATTAATCATGCACAAAAACTCGTAGACGACTGGATTCAAACAGTTGGAGTGCGTTATTTCAATGAGCTAACTAATATGGCAATGCTTACTGAGGAAGTTGGGGAAGTTGCGCGAATCATTGCGCGTAGATATGGAGAGCAAAGTGAAAAAGAATCTGATAAAGGTAAAGACCTGGGGGATGAATTGGCGGATGTGCTTTTCGTCCTCATTTGTTTAGCTAATCAAACAGGGATTGATTTAGAAACAGCGTTGAAGAAAAATTTAGAAAAGAAAACTTCCCGAGATGCGAATCGCCATCAAACAAACAGTAAATTGAAATAAAACGATGTTAAATAAACCAGATGGATTTGCTCCAATTCGCTCTTTTCTGTTGAAATTTGGTGTTGTTGTTGTCTTACTTTTAGTCTATCGATTGGTTTTATTTTTCTTTAACTTTAATTTGTTTCATGGAGTTACAGCCATGGATTTTTTAATCGGATCCTGGTTTGATATTATTACACTTAGCCTTTTTTTATTTCCAGTTGTAATTTTATACTTTCTTCCAACGCCGCAAAAATGGCAAAAATGGCAAAATCGGATTAATTCAGTATTGTTTGTCTTTATTAGCTCAACCGTATTAGCATTCAATACGTGGGATATTGCCTATTATTCCTACACTTTCAAGAGAATTAGTTATGATTACTTGATTTTTATGCTAAACACTAAAGAAACAAACTCTTTGGCGGGTGTCTTTTTACTTGAATTTTGGTGGCTGTTTCTTTTATTTGGGGCTAGTGTTTTTGTACTAATTTGGAGTGAACGAAAGATTAAAAGTGCATCCTTATCAATAGCGAGTTGGAAATCCTGGGCTTTTTATCCATTAATAATCTTCTTATTTGTTATCGTTGGACGTGGAGGGTTCCAATTAAAACCAATTGGTATTTTGGATGCAACGATTTATACCACGGTTGAAAAATCTCCTATTGTATTGAACTCTGCTTTTACAATGATAAAAACTATTGAATTTCGCGGGGTTGAACCAAAACATTATTTTTCAGAGGCGGAGGAACGAAAATATTTTAATCCCATTCGAGTTTCTTCCCCTCAAAATATATTGGGTGATTCAACGAATGTTGTTTTTCTATTATTGGAAAGTTTTGGTAGTGCTTATGTGGGCCCTGGAAATCCAGATAGTTATACTCCTTTCTTAGACTCTATTTTAAATCAATCCGTTTATTTTCCGAATGGTTATGCCAATGGAAGAACATCAATGGATGCACTTCCAACAATCTTATCTTCAATTCCTGCATGGATGGATGAGCCTTTTATCCTTTCGTCGTATAGTAGTAATCAATTTTCGGGTCTCCCACAAATTCTAAATAAAAAAGGTTACGAAACAGCATTTTTTCATGGAGCAACTAATGGTTCTATGCGCTTTGATAGTTATTGTGCTGCAACGGGAATTGATCATTATTTTGGCCGAAAAGAATACAATAATGAAAAACATTTTGATGGAAATTGGGGCATTTGGGATCATAATATGCTGAATTGGTCAATTGATAAAATGAATGAATTTAAAAAGCCATTTTTTTCAATGATTTTCACCTTGTCTTCTCATCATCCTTTTTCCATTCCAACAGAATTCCAATCGAAAGTGAAAATGGGTCCTGAACCAATCTGTGGAACATTGAGCTATGTCGATTTTGCGTTGAAAGCATTCTTTGATAAAGCCCAAAAACAATCATGGTACAAGAATACACTTTTTGTAATTTGCGCAGATCATACGGGCCCAACGAATAGGCCTGAAAAAGCAACGTTAGATTTGCGTTATCGCATTCCAATTGCCTTTTTTGACCCTTCTGGAAAGTTGAAGCCGCAAAAACCAACTTGTTCTATTCAGCAAATTGACATTTATCCAACGATCTTGGATTTATTGAACATTCAATCGAAGTATTACTCAATAGGCAGCTCTTACTTCTCTAAACAACCAAAAGTAATTGCAGCTTTCGCTCAACAAAACTTAATTTCCTTTGGTACTCCCGGACAACCAGAAGTGTGGAATGAATCAAAAGTGTATTCAAAACAAAACCCAAAATATAAGGAAATACAACATTTAAAAGCGGCTTATCAACGGTATTGCAGAGATTTATTGACGAATAAAATGCGCCCTTAGATATTTATTTTCCTTGGCGCAAAATTATTTTTGTGAAAATCGATACATGAATAGAGCAACTAGGGCGAAAATCATGTTAGGTATCCAAACAGCAATGAAAGCCGGAAAACCGATTTTAATAGTAGCGACCGTAGCAACCTTCATTACAAAAATATAAACAAATACAATGCCTAATCCGATGGCAATATTAATTCCGATTCCACCTCGTTTTTTTTGAGAAGATACCGCAACGCCAATAATTGTGAGGATATAAGCTGCAAAAGGATAAGAGGTGCGTTGGTGTAGCTCTATTTCAAAATAGGGGATGTTAGCCGATCCTTTTTTTCTTTCTCTATCGATGTGTTTCGTTAATTGGGTATAAGTCATGGCTTCAGCTATATTATCTCTTTGGGCCATATCATCAATTGTGAACTGAAAAGTGGTGTCTTTCCTTTGTCGCTGGGTTAATTGATCATTAGGATAACCAATCTTTCGCTCGTACAGATCGGTTAATATCCATTTGTTCGTACCAATAACATTTTGAGCGGTTCTTGCTTTTAGAAAATGGGTGATTTTCTTTTTTTTGTCCCATTTTTCTACTACAAATTCATTTATTAAATTGTCTTCACCGCCGTAACTAGAAAAATAAACCACTTCGTTATCGGGGAATTCAGCGTGATATTCCTCCACATGCATCCGGTCGCGGTAGTATTTCTCTTCAAAAGCTAATCTCACCTTGTTGGAACGCGGAACAACGAAATGGTTTAATATCAAGGAAAGAATCATTAAAATACTTGCCCCCATAAAATAAGGCCTCATAAATCGGGTAATGGGCCTTCCGCTGAACCAGATAGGAATTATTTCGGTTTCTTGCGCCATTTTTGCTGTAAACCAAATGACAGAAAGAAAAATAATCATGGAGGAAAACATGTTTCCGTAAAACAAAATGAAATTGAGGTAATAATTAAAAATTATTTCAGTAAAGGGAGCCTTATTGTCAATGAATTCACTCAGCTTTTCAGAAATATCGAATACGACAGCCAATAACATGATGATTCCAAGCATGAAAAAAAAAGTACCGAGAAACTTTTTAATAATGTATTTATCGATGATTTTTATCATGGCGTTAGCTTACAACCGTAGTTTTAATGTTGGAATTAACTTGTTTTTCCAGTTTTCGAATGTTCCGGCAAGAATTTGTTTTCTGGCTTCTTTAACGAGTTGAAGGTAAAAAGTCAAATTATGTAGCGTAGCAACTTGAACACCTAAATATTCCTTCGTTTTAATCAAATGACGCAAATAGGCTTTCGTGTAAACTTGGTCAGCCCACATGGGACTTGAATTGTCAATGGGTGAAAAATCTTTCGCCCATTTTTCATTTTTTATATTAATTGTACCATTCCACGTGAATAGTAAGCCATGTCTTGCATTCCTGCTTGGCATTACACAATCAAACATATCTATCCCTAAACTGATGCATTCTAAAATATTTGCAGGAGTTCCTACTCCCATTAGATATCGTGGTTTTTCTCTTGGTAAAATCGAGCAAACCAAATCGGTCATTTCATATAAATGCTCCTCAGGTTCGCCAACTGAAAGTCCTCCAATTGCATTTCCCACGGCATTTACTGAAGCAATTTCATTGGCGGATTGAGTTCTTAGGTCCTTATAAACACTTCCTTGAACAATTGGAAACAATGCTTGATTATGTCCGTATTTTGGTTCTGTTTTATCCATGTAATTTACGCATCTTTTCAACCAACGATGAGTCATTTCCATCGATTTTTTTGCATACGTATAATCGCATGGATAGGGGGTGCATTCATCAAACGCCATCACAATGTCTGCGCCAATACTCCGTTGTATTTCCATTGATTTTTCAGGGCTCAAAAAATGGTAGCTTCCATCTAAGTGAGATTGAAATCGAACTCCTTCTTCTGTAATTTTGCGTGTGCCTGAGAGGGAATAAACTTGGTATCCCCCACTGTCTGTTAAAATAGGCCTTTCCCAACCCATAAAAGCATGAAGTCCCCCAGCGGCCTCCATAACGTCCATTCCTGGTCTTAAATATAAATGATATGTATTCCCTAAAATGATTTGGGCTTGTATATCCTCTCGTAATTCTTGTTGATGTACACCTTTTACTGTACCCTGTGTCCCAACCGGCATAAAAATCGGGGTTTCAATAGCTCCATGATCTGTATGAAGTATTCCCGCTCTTGCTCGAGAGGATGAATCTGACTGAATTAATTCAAAGTGCATAAAATGTTGAAAAATAAGCTGGACAAAGATACATCTATTTAAGTTTGAAGACGAACTTTGTATTCGATATAAATTATGCTAGCTTATTTACCTCATTTTGGATTTGATTTCTTCACGTACTGCTTTATAGTATTGTGCACCGCTGGATTTATTCAATTTTTATATTTGTTATTTATATTTAGTAGATTGGCTTTTTTTTACCCGAAACAACAAGAGCAATCGCTAATGCCTGTAAGTGTAATTATTGCAGCGCGAGATGAATCGGATAATTTATACGAAAATCTCCCCATGATATTGAGTCAAGATTATCCAGATTTTGAAGTTATTGTGGTTAATCATCAATCAGTAGATGATAGTAATTGGTTGCTAATTGCTTTTCAACAACAATATAAAAATCTTAGGGTGATTGATATTCCTAAAAACAAGCACTTGAGAGCTGGAAAGAAATTCCCCATTACGTTGGCAATCAAAGGGGCTAAATACGAACATATTTTATTAACAGATGCAGATTGTAAGCCATCAAGTCATCGATGGTTGCGAAAAATGGCTGGTTCTTTTTCAACTTCTAAACAAATTGTAATCGGCTATGGACCTTATACTAAACAAAAAGGATTTTTAAATAAATTGATTCGATTTGATGCAGCGTGGATTGGTGTAAATTACCTTTCCATGGCGCTTTCAAAATTGCCATATATGGGTGTAGGGAGAAATTTAGGATACACAAAAACAGTATTTAACTCCGTGAGTGGATTCAAGTCCCATTATGGGCTACCATCGGGAGATGATGATTTATTTATACAACAAGTCGCTCAAAAATCAAATTACACCATCAATATTGATCCTGAAACATTCTGCTTTTCCCCTGCTGCTCCTTCGTGGAAACGATGGGTGAGACAGAAGTCAAGACATTACACTACATCGAATCAATATAAGGTTATTAAAAAGTTGTTGTTAGGAATATATCCAGTATCATTGCTTTTGCTGTGGATATCCTTTGTTATTTTGATGTTTAAATTGGATTTCAGAATAATAAGTGGGATTTTATTCGGGATAATGTTTCTTTTAAAATGGTGGATTCAAGGAAAATGTTTAATCAAGCTCCAAGAAAAGAATTTTGTTTTTTTATTGCCATTTTGGGATGTTTTTTATGCCGTAATAACCCCTATTTTATTCTATCTTACTGAACAAAAGAGGAATACTAAATGGTAGAGAACCAACATTTATCGGAACGCGCTAAGCAAGATTTAGAATTAGTTGAAGCAGCTCGCTTGGGAAAACAATCTGCTTATGCTGATTTGATGGATCGATACCGTGATTCAATTTATTTTATGATGCTAAAAATGGTTCGAAATGCAGACGATGCAGATGATTTGACCATTGAAGCATTTGGTAAAGCATTTAGTAGATTAGAACAGTACTCTCCTAGTTTTGCGTTTTCGACATGGTTGTACAAAATAGCATCGAATAACTCAATTGACTTTATTCGTAAGAAACGGATTCAGGTAACTTCAATGGACTCTGGATATACCAATGATGACGGGGAACGCATTCAGATTGACGCTAGGTCAAATACGATGAATCCGGAGGAAACTGTGATTTATGGACAAAAAGTAGTTCACATGCGTATGTTGGTGAGTAAATTAAAACCGCGCTACCGTGTTCTCGTAGAAAAAAGGTATTTTGATGAATTGAGTTATGAGGAAATAGCTGAAGAATTACAATTACCACTTGGAACAGTAAAGGCTCAACTTTTTAGAGCGCGCGATTTTCTAGCAAACATGATGGAAAAAACAAAAGATTCTATTTAAAAATGGATTCTCATTTAATTTCTAGATACTTTCCAGATTTAACAGAAAAGCAACTGAATCAATTCGAATTATTAAAGGGGTTATATCAAGAATGGAATGCTCAAATCAATGTGATTTCCAGAAAAGATGAATATAATTTTTACCTGCACCATGTTTTGCATTCTTTGGCGATTTCAAAAATAATTGATTTTCAATCAGGAACACGAATTCTTGATATTGGCACGGGTGGTGGTTTTCCGGGTATTCCCTTAGCTATACTTTTTCCCGAAACTCAGTTTGTTTTAGTGGATTCTATTGGAAAAAAAATAAAGGTAGTCAATGGAGTTGCTGAATCCCTAGGATTAACAAACGTTTTAGGAATTCATGAACGCGTGGAGAAAATTCCAGGTCAATTTGATTTTATTCTTTCAAGGGCGGTTGCACCCCTTGCTGATTTACTTTTTTGGACTAAAGACAAGTTAAATTCTCAAAGCAACAATGAACTTGCCAATGGTTGGATTTGCTTAAAAGGTGGAGATTTATCGGATGAGTTATCAAAAATTAAAAAGCATATTCGCTCCTATTCAATTTCAGATTGGTTCGACGAACCGTTTTTTGAAACGAAGAAAATTATTTACGTTCGTTAACTTTCTCAAATCTTTTTTTTATTCCTTCATACAAACCGATTATCGGAAGGAATAAGCAATAATTATAATATAAATCCTCAAACGGAATTGTGCCAATTCGGATTCCTATGATATGGCTTTCATTGTACCAAACCACTGGATTTTCCGTAAACATTCCAGTTAATACGCCATTTACGATCAGAAACGGAATGAGCGCCACTAAATAGGCAAATACAAATCGCTCATACCAGCGAACTTTAAAAATGAAATAAAGTCCAACCGTTAAAATCGCACTTGCGCCGCACGCAACACTTGTATACCAGTTGTCTAAAAACCAAGTTGAAAGTACAAATCCGGACAGCACAAAAAAGAAAGCGAATAACTTGGCTGCCTTTGCAAGAGTAACCGTCGGAAAGTAGGCGTTGAGGACGACATAAATAAAAACACAATTATAGGGCACAATAAAGAAAAACAAAACCTCTTCAAGTGGTAAATGACCTAGGTAGATTTCTTGAATATAGGCAGGTGTAAACCCCCAAATTCCTCGGATTGTAAAATATTCATCCCAAATTATGAAAATAAGCGCAACGAATAGAATAGGCGGAAATAAGTATTTCCATTGTCTGTAAAAACTTACTTTTTTATCAAAACTCAGACAAAATGGACCTGCAAAAGCCAAAATCAGTGTCCAAAAATACAAACTCATTTAGCATTCTTATTTTGAAAGGCTTTCTTCGCTTCTTGAAAATACTTGGAAGGAACGATTAACATTCCAAAGCATTCACCATGTTCTTTTCCTTGGTGTTTATGATGAACCTTGTGTGCCTTTCTGATTGCTGTAAAATACGCATTATCGATGTTTCTGAGCCATTTAAATCTGCGATGAATAAACACGTCATGTACTAAAAAGTAGGCAAAACCATACGCAGCAATTCCAAATCCCATCCAAACAGGAACATAGGTTTCATTCATCATTCCCAACATGATACAGAGCCAAGATGGAATGGCATAAATTAGAAAAAACACATCGTTTCGCTCAAAGAAACCGGGTTCTTCCACATGATGATCGGCATGAAAATACCACATGAAACCATGCATAACGAACTTGTGTGTTGCCCATGCCATGAATTCCATCCCAAAAAAAGTCGCTAATAAAACAAAAGGTCCCCACCAATACATTACCGAAAGTTTAGAATAATAAAAAATGTGATCTGAATAAAAAACAATGCATTAAATACTTTGTTCGAATTCGGTTTACGCATTCCAAAATAAATAAGTTGCAATATTACCGCAACAAAAAACCAACAAACATAATTGAAAAATGGAATAGTATTGTCTTTCCAAGACCAAAAATCACTATTCATAGCCACTGGTTCCATTACAAAATCAAAAATGACTAAAATAAATGCGTTTATAATCAATTTTAGTTTGTGTGGTAACTTTAGTGAATGAGTAACAGATGCAGCAGTTACCGATAGTACTCCCCAATTTATTCCAATGACAAGAGGGACTCCCCACAATTTAGGGCCCAAGTTAGATCCGTATTTGTAATCGCCAAAGAGTAATCCTGTGTGAACGCCAATTAATTCAACTGACAATCCAATTACAAAAGCAATAAGTAGAAATTTCAACAAGAGGGATTTGCTTTCGTCTTCTCCTAGTAGGATTATCACAAATGCTAAAAGTAAATTGAGAAAGGAAAGCGAGAGGATCAGATCTTTGAAATTGGGCAACATAATACCAACTAATCCTACCATGTGAAAAATGATTAGAATCGCAATCAGGTATTTATTTTGAATTACTTTCATAAGTTAATTAACAAAACAATAATCATCGAGTTCATTGTATTCTTCCACGAATTGAATTTTCTATTGTTTCTTCCAATGAATAAAATGAATGATTTATTGCACCGTTCAATTTTTCAATGGTATAAGATAAATTTTTATAAGCTGAATTTATCGCATCCTTTGATAATAAAGGTTTTATCCCGAAAACTTTAAAAATGGGTGATGATACGAGTGATAATAATCGAACTAATTTTTTAGAAATAGATTTTATGGGTCGGTTAACATTTGAATGATCTGAAATTGTATTCAATAATTGTTGAATCGATTGATTGCTTCCAATGCATAAAAATCGTTCATTGATTAGTGTTGATTGCATAAGTTTTTTTAAGCAAATCGCTACATCACGAACATCCACAGTCGCGTTTGATCCTGTGGGATAATAACGTAACCCTTTTGTAGTTGTTTTGAAAATAGTTAAGGATGAGTCATTCCAATTACCTGGGCCTAAAATTACACAGGGATTAATAATTACAGCATTTAATCCTTCTTCAATTCCTCTCCAAACTTCTTTTTCTGCCAAATATTTACTGATCGAATATCCACTTGTTTGAGGTGTTTTTTTCCATTTATCTGCCTCTGTTATTGGTGAGTTCTCTTCGCCTCCCACGGCAGCAGTTGAACTGACATAGGCTAGTTTTTCTATTGGATTAGCTAAACAAAGGTTCACAATATTGGCTGTGCCATAGCGATTGTGAATGATGCATTGTTTAAAATCTCCTGAATGAAATGACACATATCCAGCTGTGTGATAAACATTTGTAATTCCAGTAAAAGCAATTTTTAAACGTTCGGCATCCAATAAATCTGCTTCAAACCACTCTATTTTGTTCCAATTTTTTTCACAATCCTTACCCAAGTAATATTGAAAAATTTGTTTGGTAAATTCTATTTTGTTCTTTGATCTATATATTGCACGAATAGATTCGACTTCCTTGGATAATTCAACCAAAAGATGACTTCCAACTAAACCTGTGCCGCCGGTAACTAATATCATTTGATTATAAAAGTAATAAATCTTGTTCAATTCGTTAAAAAATTGAGTTTTACAATGTAATTTGATGCTTTTACAGGCTGTGTTTTAACTAAAAACCTATTCATTCATTGTTGAATCAAACAACAGATGGCCGTACAATGAAGCTGTTAAATTTGTAATTTTACAACGTGAAAGTCAGTATAAAATATATTCAACCATTCCTTGTTTTATTGATTTTTTGGGTAATCATTTTTGATTTTCAACGAATCCTTTTTTTAATAATACAGGTCAATAAATTTAGCGAAGCATCTTGGTTTGATATAGGAGGAGTATTTTTTCAATCACTTCGATTAGATTTGGCAACAGCCTCTTTTTTATCAGCAATTCCAATGTTATTCTTATTATTTTGGTCGTATGTCAAAACGAATACCGCCAAGTTCATTTACATAATGAGCATTATTCTTGAGTTAATTATTGTTTCACTCATTCACAGCGGAGAAATCAATGTTTATCATGAATGGAATCATAAATTGACTTCGCGTGTATTTATGCACCTTTCTAATCCAAATGAGATTTTTCGTACGGCTGAATTAGGGTCGCAATTGTTGTTCTTTGTGATTCTCATTATTGAAATTGTAGTCGGTTATTTTTTACTTAGAAAGACCCTTTTAAAACCTCTAGAATTAGAAAAAAAATGGATTCTTTTACCACTCGGACTCATCTATATTTCCTTGTTTTTTGTTTTAGCAAGGGGTGGGTTTCAGCAAATACCTATTAATATTGACTCTGCTTATTTTTCAAAAAACTCGCGCATTAATGATTTGTCCGTGAATTCAACTTATTTTTTTGGAAATAGTTTTTTGTTGTATCAACGAAATGATTTGGAGCAGCATCTTCCAGAAATGAATTTGAATCAGGTAAACACCTCTGTCAACGCTCTTTATTCATTTGATAGAAACCATTCAAATTTTATTTTAAATGATACCAAGCCAAATGTTGTTTTTATATTGTTAGAAAGTTGGTCCGCAAGTGCCGTTGGGTGTATGAGTGAAACCAAAGGGTTAACACCAAATTTCGATCGGTTGAGTAAAGAGGGATATCTTTTTCAAAATGTTTATGCAACAAATACAACATCTGAAATAGGGAATACGAGTATTTTCTCGGGATATCCTGCGTTACCAGAAATCGCCATTTCTTTAGAACCTGAAAAAAACCGGAAACTTCCTTCTATCAATCAAGTATTAAAAAAGTCGGGCTATTCTGCTCATTATCTATTCAGTGGAGATTTAAAATATGGAAATATTCAAGGATATTTAACGGAGCATCAATTTGATGAATTAGCGGATGAAAAGGATTTTCCTACTTCCTTGACAAAAGGAAAACTGAATTATTATGACGAAGATTTATACAGCCTTTTTCTTCAGAAAATTAACAAAACCAAACAACCATTTATGCATTGTGCATTCACTGGTAGTACTCATTCACCTTTTGATTACCCAAAACGGGCAGGTTGGGAAAAATGGAAGGGGGTTGAGCAAGATTACTTGAATTCTCTTTTTTATGCAGATCAAGCATTGGGGCAATTTATTGAAAATTGCAAAAAACAGCCTTGGTATAAGAATACGATTTTTGTTTTTGTGGCAGATCATGGTCATCATACTCATTCAATTCAAAGTCCGAATCAATCTGCATTTTTCAGAATTCCACTGTTGATTTATGGAGAGCCTTTAAAAAAGGAATTCCGAGGAAGTCAAAATACAATAATTGGTTCTCAGTCAGATATTGCTGCAACCTTATTGCATCAGTTGCGACATGATGCGGCATCTTTTAAGTTTAGTAAGGATTTACTGAGCCCAACCGTTAAATCATTTGCATTTCACGCAACAATTAGGGGCTACGGTTTTGTTTCACGAACGGGATCATTTGTTTATAATTTGGATGCGCGAAAAATAATTGAAAATACATTTTCGCCTGCTGACTTCAAAAAAGAAAAGTTAAAGTCTGATGCATTATTCAATGCTTATTATTCCTATTTTAAATCATTGTAATTGCAAATTTTGTTAACCTTCAAATAAATGGTGTAATTCTTCTGTTTCTAATGTACTTTTGTAATTATGGATCACGAAGTAGAATTGCGTTTTCAGCAACTTAAAACACACGTAGAATCAACTTTTGGAGGTGGTATGGATGTTCAATCCATGCTTTTTTTAATTGGTGTGAATGAATTAGGTATTGGTTATAAAGAGTTCTCAAAAAGCGAAAAAACAGATTTGCTGCATGTGGCAATTTGTACCTTGCTTGAACCTTATGGATACTATATTTTTGAAGGCCGAGACAAAGATCAATGGCCACATTTTACATTGTCAAAGAACCTACCACCATTAAATCACCAGCAACAACAACATTTGATTAAAGAAGCTATGATTGAATATTTCATTCAACAAGGCTATTATCCTGATGATAAATCAGACAATTCGAAGTAAAAAACTATATTTGTTACCTTAAAATAATCACCTCATGGAATTTTGGATTAAAGCCGCACAACTTTTTTTATCACTTGCTATTCTTGTAACATTGCATGAATTGGGACATTTTTTACCTGCCAGATTGTTCAAGACGAGGGTAGAAAAATTTTATTTGTTTTTTAATCCTTGGTTTTCATTGTTTCGTACAAAGAAATTGAAAGGTAAACGAGTTTTTTCATGGTTATCCAAAGAGTCTCCTAAAGATTGGGAATCAGAACCAAACAATACTGAATGGGGCTTGGGTTGGTTGCCATTGGGGGGATATGTGAAGATTGCCGGAATGATTGATGAATCAATGGATAAAGAGCAATTGGATAAACCAGCTGAATCTTGGGAATTTCGATCCAAACCAGCTTGGCAACGATTGATAATCATGGTGGGTGGTGTTACAGTGAATTTGGTATTGGGTTTTTTAATTTACATCGGTGTTGTATTTTTTTGGGGGAAAGAGGAAATCAAAGCGAGCGATATAAAACATGGCTTGGCTGTTCATGCCTATTTAGCTAAATACAATATCCAATCTGGAGATAATATTATTGAAGTAGACGGAAATCCAGTAATTAGTCCAAACGAACTAAATAAAGAGGTTTTATTGCGTGATGCGAAAGTGTTAACTGTTCAACATCCTAATGGATCTAAACAGCAAGTAGAATTACCAGATGATTTCGGGAAAATACTTTTTCAGGAAGGAGCCTTCCCGTTATTTTCGATGAGACACAAATCTACTCAGGTGGATTCGGTAATTGCAAATACAGCGGCGTTTAAAGCGGGGGTAAAAAAGGGAGATAAGATAATCTTTATTGATGAAAAACCAATTGAATATTTTGATGAGATTCAAGCTGCTTTATACCTTAAAAAAGGAAAATCTACAGAAATTCGGGTCCTAAGAAATGCGGATACTGTTTCACTTAAAGCTGCAGTAAAAGAAGACGGGACAATTGGATTTGCTCCAAAACCAACAGGAATTGTGGATTCTGCAGCTATTAAAAGAGTGAATTATAGTTTGGGTGAAAGTATTTCAGTTGGTATGGTTACGGGAGTAAACACATTGGGTGATTATGTATCTCAGTTTAAATTCGTTTTCACAAAAAAGGGAGCTGGTCAAATGGGCGGTTTTGCTGCAATTGGTAATATGTTTCCACCTATGTGGGATTGGCAGCAGTTTTGGTTAACTACGGCTTTTCTTTCCATTATTCTTGCATTTATGAATATATTGCCTATCCCAGCTTTGGATGGCGGACATGTGGTTTTCTTGATTTATGAAATGATTACCGGAAGAGAACCAAACAAAAAAGTACTTGAATACGCCCAGTATGCAGGTATGATATTGTTACTTACCTTGGTGGTTTATGCAAATTTCAACGATTTATTTCGCTGGTTATTTCCAAATTAATATTCAGTTATGAAACGTTTTCAAAATTACATTCAAGGTCAATGGGTAGATGGTATTGATACAGAAACAGTTTTGCATCATGCCATTACAGGTGAAATACTTGGTGAAGTTTCAAGTAAAGGATTAGATTTTGAAGGTGTACTTTCCTATGGTCGACTGATAGGTGGTGTGAAATTAAGAAAAATGACTTTCCAAGAACGTGGTCGAATGCTCAAAGCGCTCGCTCTATTTCTAATGGAAAAAAAAGAAAAATATTATCAAGTGAGTGCCTGGTCTGGTGCAACACGAGTGGATTCTTGGATTGACATTGAGGGTGGAATTGGTAATTTATTTGCCAATGCATCTTTGCGTCGTCAATTTCCTGATTCACCTTTTTATGTTGATGGAACTGCGGCGCCTTTATCGAAAAATGGAACGTTCATTGGTCATCATATCATGGTTCCCAAGGAAGGTGTGGCAATTCATATCAATGCATTTAATTTTCCTATTTGGGGGATGTTAGAGAAAATCGCGGTGAATTTAATGGCAGGTGTTCCAGCGGTGGTAAAACCTTCTGAATATACCTGTTATCTAACTGAAGTAATGGTTAGAGATATTATTGATTCCAAAATATTACCCGAAGGATCACTTCAATTAATTTGTGGATTGGGACGAGGTTTGATTGATCATGTCGAAACACAGGATGTTGTAACGTTTACGGGGAGTGCTTCAACGGGAAAAATGCTTAAGGCTCATCCACGAATTGCTGCAGAAAGTGTAGCCTTTAATTTGGAAGCAGATTCATTAAATGCAACTATTTTAGGTGAAAAAGCGATTCCTGGAACGGAGGAATTTGATTTATTTATAAAGGAAACCGTTAAGGAAATCACTATTAAAGCGGGTCAAAAATGTACTGCAGTTCGAAGGATAATTGTTCCTGAAGACTTATTAGACGAGGTGCAAAGTGCAATTTCTGCCAGATTGGCAACTACAAAAATTGGAGATCCTAGTGCTGAAGGTGTGCGTATGGGGGCATTGGCGACTCAATTGCAAGTGGAACGTGTTCGGGCGAGCGTTGATTTATTGAGACAATCCCAGGAAATAGTTTTTGGAGATTTAGATGAATTTGAAGTGATTGGGGCAGATAAGAAAAAAGGCGCGTTTTTCTCTCCCATTTTATTTAGAAACACGAATCCATTTACCCAAACCGCTTGTCACGAAATAGAAGCTTTTGGTCCTGTTTCAACCATAATGTCCTATAAGTCATTAGAGGACGCAATTCAATTGGCTAAAATGGGTAAGGGTTCGTTGGTATCTTCAATTGTAACTCCGGATAATAATGAAGCGATTGAATACGTCTTGGGGGCTGCATCTTTGCATGGTAGAATTCTCGTTTTAAATAAAGATTGCGCAAAAGAAAGTACTGGTCATGGTTCCCCAATGCCGTTGTTAACACATGGTGGACCTGGAAGAGCGGGGGGAGGTGAAGAAATGGGCGGAAAAAGAGGTGTCTTACATTATCTTCAAAGAACGGCAATTCAAGGTCATCCAAGCACGATAACTGCAATCACCAAACAATTTCAAGTGGGTGCATCAATGCCTGAAGCAAATCCACATGTGTTTCGTAAGCATTTTGAAGAACTAGAAATTGGTGAAACGGTTTTCACCCACAAGCATACAGTTTCGGATGCGGACATAGTTAATTTTGCCAATGTTTCAGGAGATAATTTCTATGCACACATGGATGCTACTTCATTGGAAGGTACAATTTTTGAGCGAAGAGTGGCCCATGGGTATTTTGTATTGTCAAAAGCTGCAGGATTATTTGTGGATCCAAAAAAAGGACCTGTTCTTTTGAATTATGGATTGGATGAAGCTCGATTCACTAAACCGGTATATCCAGGTGCTACATTAGGAGTTCGATTCACTGTGAAAGAAAAAATTGATCAAGAAAAAAAATCGGAGGAGGATATCGCAAAAGGAATTGTTAAGTTTCTTGTAGATGTGTATGATGAAACAGGTGAAACAGTAGCATTAGCTACTATTTTAACAATGGTTAAAAAATTGAATCAAGACTAATTATTAACAATAACTACTTAAAAAGCATTTGTATTTCAATCAATTGAGCTTTACTTTTTTTTGTATTTTTACTAAAAATATAACAATGAAAAAGAAAATTGTCGCTCTTGTTGGAATGATCGCATTATCCACCTCCTCTTTGTTTAGTCAAATCGAGCAAGGTACAGTTATGCTTGGTGGAGATGCTTATTTTAATTATGGTTTTCCATCTGGTGTGAAGGCTTCTTCAACTTTAAATATTTCTCCAAAAGCTGGATTTTTTATAGTCGATAATATGGCTATTGGAGCAACGATGACTTTCAATTCAATTAAAGGAGGTTCTAATTTTTTAATTGCACCTTTCATGAGAGCATATTATAAAGGGAATTTCTATAGTCAATTACAAGTAGGATATGGAAGATCCTCATTTGATGTTGCAGGTGTAACAACTAAAACTTCAGGGTTGAATACTGAGCTTGATATGGGATATACTATTTTCCTAACGGATAATATAGCACTTGATCCAGCACTTTATTATAATTTCTATACCAATGGATCTAAATATGGGGGATCGAATTTAGGAATGAAAATTGGTTTTCAACTGTTTTTCAATAGATAGAAAATTGAATTTTGAAGTAAAGGATTTGATTTTAAAACGAATTTTCTACTACGTTCTTTAGTGAATTAGTGAAAATTTCTTTCTTTAATTTCAACTTCTTACATCATTCGATTGTTGCAGCTTCAATACCCACAATTCCACTTCTTCTGCGCCTCTCCAGTGTTGGTTTCTGTTTGTTTTTTCAGAGGCTTCTTTCACAGATTTTTTTAGACATTTTTCCAATACAAAACGCACACCAGAAAGAAGTTCTTTTTCGATTGGATGTTCTGAAGTTACCTGCGTGATTTGCGCTAAATTGGAAAAAAGAATCACGATTTTCCCTTCAGGAAGAAGGTGTTTTTGAGCTGCTTCAAAGAAATCTGGAAAGAGTTTTTCGTTGTAGTAGATTGCTTCATCGAGGCGATTCAATTCTTGGGCAGCAGGCAGCCAAGGCGGATTAAATACTATCAATTCTGTCGGTTTCTCCCATTTACCAAATAAGTGTCCAAAATCAATTTCTATTTTTCGCGCTAATTTTGTTCCCTCCATAGATGCTGTCAAACCAATAATCGCATTGGGATTGGTATCCGTTCCAAATGATTTTTGAAATCCATGTTGCACCATCATCAAAGAAAGTACACCACTTCCAATTCCGATATCAATTGCCGTTTTTTTAGGACCTTCGTAACGTTTTAACCAATTGTCAAAAAGAATTAAATGCTCAAAACGAGTAGGGAAATAAACGCCATAGTAAGGGTGTATTTTATTGCGTAAAACTGGAATATTGATTCCGTTTTTATACCATTGCCATGCACTATTCAATCCTTGAATTTGTGGAAGTGGCAGTAAAAAGTCTTTCAATTCAGGATATAATTTCTCTAACCATCCAATTACTGGAGCTTTTCGAACAATTAGCTTATGACCTTTGACATGGATTAAAATTAGATTGGATAATTTTCTAAACTCCGCACGAAATGCTCGTTGTTCGAGAAAAGATTCATTAGGTAGCGTATTTTTGAGATAAGTTGTTAATTCTCGCAGTAAATATAATCCATTGCTGTAAAATTCTTCAATTAAAATTTGTTCACCTGCAAGTAATGTCTCTATGGTTTCTGGGATATCTGATTCTCGTGTAAAAGTTCCTATTTCAATTCCTGATTTGATAGGTTCAGGTCTATTTACATGCAATAAATTGTTGATCATTCTTGCAAGGTAAGAAGAAACTTGATTTGGTTGGATGGAATTTTTCTAAAGTTGTTTGATTAAGTTTTCTCCAAAACCTTTTCAAACGCTTTTCGTGGACTTCCTCTGAAATGCACTTCTCCGCAATACACGTAGCCTAATTTTTCAAAAAGGCTCAACATGGCGCCATTATCAAAATTTGTATCAGCTTTGACGCTGTAAATGTTGTTTTCTAGAGCAAATGCCTCAATATATTTGAAAAGAAGTTTTGCCATTCCTTTTCCTAAATGAGTTTCTACAATTGCCACACGGTGAAAAACGACAAAATCACGATTCGTAAACCATTTTCCATTGATGTTTGCATACTCTGGTTCATCATTGATCAAAACAGCTGAATATCCAATGATTGAGTCATTTTCTGTTAATACAAAACCAATTCCTTTTTCAATGTCATTTTGCACTGATTCTGGATTTGGATAACCATCTTGCCACTGATTACTTCCGTCTTTTTTTCGGCGTAAAATGGCGTCTTGTAAAATCTTCCAAATGGGAGTGATTTCATCGATTGTGGCTTTTCTGTAGTTGTAATTCATTGTAAAGATTTTAATATTGAAGTTCAGCGTACTTTATAAAGCTATTCAAAAATGCCTACCAACCAAATTGTTGAACTTCATGTGGATTTTCATTTTCTGGATCGAAGGTTGATGTAATATTTTTTTCGTTACCATTACTTTCAAAAAGAGTAGTTGATTTTCTTCCATGGTATAAGAAATCTTACAGGGCCCCATTATTTGGTAATAGATAAGAATGAAATCCAAAACTTTCATCTTGTGCTTCCATTATGGAGTGATTTTTAATACCAATTCTCAAATCCTTTTCAGCAAATGGACAATGCCAATCATCGGAAGCTAAATTTCCTTTTACGCCAAAATCAACTCAATCCTCCCTTTTTTAAGCAAAAAAAGGGAGCTGAATGGCTCCCTTTCAATTTATAGAATGTCTTTTATTCTTTAATGAATTTAACTGTTTCAACACCACTCGCATGGTAAACATTCACAAAGTAAATTCCTGCTTTCATTGATGATAAATCAAATGATTGAGCAGCAGATGAAGAAACTGATTTAGATGCAACAACTTTTCCTTCAATGTTTGTAATTGAAATAGTCGAAGCTTTCATAGATGAAGAAATACCATTAATGTTTAGAATATTTGTTGCAGGATTCGGTGAAACAGTAATAGGGGCAATAACTTGCTCAATTGTTCCAGCAGTTCCAACTACAATTTTGTATCCTGCAAAAGAAGCCGTTTGCGTTACAGGTGTTGGTGGAAAACCTGGAATTAAGGTCACCAAAACTGTTACATCAAGATTAATAGTGATGCTGTAAGTTCCTGTTGTTGCTGTAGTTCCATAAACGGTAGCACAACCTTGCGTTCCACCTGAATAAGTGCAATTTGCGGCATTACAACTATATAAATAACCAGTTGGCAATCCATCAACGGAAGTAACTTGATAAGATTGAATTGCAGAACCAACAAAATTACCCGAAGGATCTAAGTCAGCAGTAACCGTTGCAGGCGCCTTAAAGTTAAGAACTGTTTCATAATATGAATTTACCTCTGCCGGCGGAAAATTAGTCGTTGTATCAGGCCAAGCACCATAAACTGAGTCAGCATATAGCGGGTCTGGAGTGCAAGTTCCACCTTGTGGTTGAGCAAAAACATTAGAAACAATGCATCCAAATGCAAAGAAGGAAAGTAAAAGTTTTTTCATGGTTGTTTTTTTAATTTGAGTAACAAATATATGTAAAAAATTAATGTTAATCAATAAAACTATTCTTTGTTTATTCTCAATATATCCTTGAAATAAAAGATTCATTCATCTTAATTAACTGAGTTCGTTTATTGAAACAAAGGCAAAATTAATTTAAGGACATTATTTAAACGTAGATTTCATAAGGGGTAACAGGTTGTCCTGTTAAAAGCTAACGAAGTAAACAAGTTGTTAAATTAGGCCAATGTATAGCTCTTTTGACACCGCATAGCAGCCACGAAATGAAAGTTAGAATAAACGAACTCAGGTTTATAAAAAGAAAGTAAATTTGTTCTATGTCTTTTTCTCATATTCCGCTTTCCGAACGTATGCGCCCAAAATCAATTGAGGATTATGTGGGTCAAGAACATTTAATTGGTAAGGATGGCCCAATTAAAAGAGCGTTAGATGCGGGGATGATTCCATCAATTATTTTGTGGGGACCTCCTGGAGTTGGAAAAACTACTTTGGCTAATTTATTGGCGGATAAGTTAAATCGGCCATTTTACAGTCTTTCAGCTATTTCTGCGGGAGTAAAAGATGTTCGGGAAATAATCGCGCGAGCCGAAAGTAATAATGGTTTTTTTCAAGAAAAAAGACCTATTTTATTTATTGATGAAATTCATCGATTTTCTAAATCTCAACAAGATTCTGTTTTAGGTGCAGTTGAAAAAGGCACAATAACACTAATTGGCGCAACAACGGAAAATCCTTCGTTTGAAGTTATTTCTGCCTTGCTTTCTCGTTGTCAGGTTTATACGTTAAAAGAACACACTAAGGATGATTTAACGTCACTCCTATTGAAAGCAATGGATACAGATGTTGCCATTCAGAAGCGAAATGTTGAGTTGAAAGAAATAAATGCCCTACTTGCTTATTCTGGTGGCGATGCACGTAAGTTGCTTAATTTATTTGAATTATTAGTGAATTCTTTCGCGGATAATGAGTCAGTTATCATCACAGATGAACATACAAAATCTATTGCGATGGAGTCTTTTTCTCGGTATGATAAA
>CAMBBW010000003.1 GCA_945863425.1 Lishizhenia tianjinensis | reverse complement strand
CATAGAAACATTAGTAGTAAATAAGTAATAAATTATAAGTAAAACAATTTTAAGGTTTAGTTTAGTTAGTTATCCAAGTAGAAGTCCTGTTACAAAAGAGTAACGGGACTTTTAATTTTTGGGTAAATTAAAAATTCTTGAAGTTAGTTTAGTAAACGCAATTGAATTTTGGATGACTAACTAATTATGAGTCATAATTTTATTAAAATTGCTTGCATAGCAATGCTGTTTTCTTTTTCGTCGGTATCTTTTGCACATAATGAAGATCCAAAAGATCCTAAACGAGTAACTGTGGTTGTAGACAATTTAAAGCCAGGTTATGCCACTTTATCTTGGGTGGATACCGAAATAACAGCTATTCAGATTAATTCAAGCAACGTACAGGTTATTCCATCAATTCCGGTGATGGATACTACATCTCTTCATTTAAATGGATTGATAAATGGAACGTATGAAATTTCATTTTTAATTGGGGATAAAGTGATTGCAATTGAAAATCTCATAGTGAATAAATAAAGTACTTCAACCGAAGGGGGTTTTTACTTATTAATCTGATTATAATGGTGCAGTCAGATTTTTTTTGCTTTAACATGACGACAATGTCATTAGTCACTCAAGATATCTAAATTAATTTCTAAATTCCATTTAGCATTTCTTTTGATTTATTAGTGCAAATCTGACTTTTCTACGTACAACTACTTAGGTCAATACGGGAACTACGTAGTGCATGCTCCGTACGTATCAGTATTTTACTCAGCTCATTCTATATTTTTATTGTAATTCGTTGCAACTGAACAATCTTTGTCTCAGAAAACAACACGAAAAAAAATAAATTATGAAATCAATCGCCCAGTCCACAGTAAAATTCGCTTTAGTAGTGATGATGTTAGCTTCGGCTTCTTTCACTTTTGCTCACAACGAAGATCCGAAAGATCCGAAAAAAGTATCGGTTGTGGTAAATGAAATGAAACCAGGTTTCGCCACTTTATCTTGGTCTGACTATGCAATCACGACGATTCAAATCAATTCAACGAACGGACAAGTGATGCCATCAATTCCGGTAATGGATGCTACATCGCTTCATTTGAATGGATTGGTTAATGGAACGTATGAGATTTCATTCATGGCAGGTGAGACTGTTGTAGCCATCGAAACATTAGTAGTAAATAAATAATAAATTATAGGTAAAACAATTTTTAAGGTTTAGTTTAGTTAGTTATCAAAACGAAAGTCCTGTTACAAACGAGTAACGGGACTTTTTTGCTTTAAATGAAACCTTTTTAAGGTAAGTAAGGTAAACCCAATTGAATTTTGGATAACTAACTAACTAATTATGAGCCAAACTTTTATTAAAATTGCTTTTATAGCACTATTTTCTTCTTTTGCAGCTGTATCTTTTGCACATAATGAAGATCCAAAAGATCCTAAACGAGTAACTGTGGTTGTAGACAATTTAAAGCCAGGTTATGCCACTTTATCTTGGGTGGATAACGAAATAACAGCTATTCAGATTAATTCAACCAACGGACAAGAAATGCCCTCTATACCAGTAATGGATGCGACAACACTACATTTAAATGGGTTGATTGAAGGCAGCTATGAAATATTATTTTTAATTGGTGATAAAATAGTGGCAACTGAAAATTTAACGATTATAAAATAAAGGAATTTAACCAACTGGTTTTTACTTTTGAATCTGATTGCATAATTGTGGTCAGATTTTTTTGTTTTAATCAGACGAATAAACTAGTCACGCCAGCTCTCTATTTTCATTTCGACATTCCATTTAGCATTTCTTTTGATTTATTGGTACAAATCTGACTTTTCTACGTACAACTACGTAGGTCAATACGGGAACTACGTAGTGCATGCTCCGTACGTATCAGTATTTTACTAAGCTCATTCTATATTTTTATTGTAATTCGTTGCAACTGAACAATCTTTGTCTCAGAAAACAACACGAAAAAAATAAATTATGAAATCAATCGCCCAATCCACAGCAAAATTCGCATTAGTAGTAATGATGTTAGCTTCTGCTTCTTTTACTTTCGCTCACAACGAAGATCCGAAAGATCCTAAAAAAGTATCGGTTGTAGTAAATGAAATGAAACCAGGTTTCGCCACTTTGTCTTGGTCTGATTATGCAATTACAGCAATTCAAATCAATTCAACAAACGGACAGGTGATGCCATCAATTCCGGTAATGGATGCAACATCTCTTCATTTGAATGGATTGATAAATGGAACGTATGAGATTTCATTCATGGCTGGTGAAACCGTTATAGCCATTGAAACATTAGTAGTAAATAAGTAATAAATTATAGGTAAAACAATTTTTAAGGTTTAGTTTAGTTAGTTATCCAAACGAAAGTCCTGTTACAAACGAGTAACGGGACTTTTATTTTCCCTCAAAAAACTGCCAAAGGGCATCATGTGGCACAGGAGCAGTTACTTCAATTAATTCCTTAGAGGTAGGATGGTTGAAACTAATTTTTCGGGCATGCAAACAAATTGAACCGTCTTCATTGGATCGTTTTGCTCCATATTTTAAATCTCCTTTGATATGGCAATTGATCGTAGAAAGTTGCACACGAATTTGATGATGTCTCCCTGTTTCTAATTGTATTTCCAGTAAATGAAATTTATCTGATGAACGAAGAAATGCATAATTCAAAATTGCTTGTTTTGATCCAGCGCTGGTTTCATTGGTAACGTAGGATTTATTTTGATTTTCGTTCTTCCGCAAAAAATGAATTAGTTTACCAGAAGTGGCCTCAGGTTTTTTATCCACTATTGCCCAATAAATCTTATCTGTTTCCTTTTCTCTGAATTGCTTATTTAATCTTTCGAGTGCTTTACTGGTTCTAGCGAAAATTACGGCGCCGCTTGTGGGTCTATCCAAGCGATGAACCACCCCGCAAAAGACATTTCCCGGTTTGTTGTATTTCTCTTTTAAATAACTTTTAATGACATCGGGTAGGGTAGTGTCTCCCGTTTTATCGCCTTGAACGATATCAGAAGATTTTTTATTTACAACAATAACGTGGTTGTCTTCATACAAAATTTCCAGTGCCATAATTTTATTATTCTTCAGTTCCTTCCTCAAACAAGCTTGGTTGATCTTCTTCTCCTGGCGTTACGTCCCATTCCATTGTTGGAGCTTCACCATCTTCGGAAAGAGCTTCCAATGAAAGTTCTTCGCTGCCTTCCTCGTTTTTAGATTCTTCTGGCCAAGGGTTTTTTCCTTCAATTGGATGGGTTAGCACAATTTCCTTCACTTTCAATTTTGTTAATTGATTCCCTTGGGCTTTCATTCCTTTTACATCGATAAAATCGGTAAGTGGAACGATATTATCAGGTAAATTCTTAGTTTCTTTTAAAAGCTTATTATAAATAATGCGAACCTCAGGCTCGAATGCGGTTGTTGCAACGTCTAAAAATGAACCCTCACTTTCATTAATAAATAAAACACGTTTATCGGTGGTTACCTCACACAGAAAACGCTTCACAAAATGCAATTCTTTTTCGCCATCATAATATACTGCCGTAATTGGTCTGCGCGGATGCCATTTTTCAATGTATGTCATGTCTTCATCAAAATGAGACGCTAGGTCAAAAGTACTCAAGCGGTATTCTCCATTTTTGTAAAGAGTCAGAATTTTATCTTCTCCTTTAAAATCTCCCAAGAACTTCCCACGCTCTTCATCATTCAAACGGCCGACAATTGGGTCATACCAGATTTTTCGAGCAGCCAATGTTGATCCTCCGACTTCTTTTTGCAGGATTTTCTGGATAATTTCTTTCGTAACTCGATTTCCAGCAGAATTTCGCCCTTTGATTAACAATGCACCCAAATCGATATCGTAACGCAAACGTTTTAAATGCGGCCTTGGCCTAAGTAATACAGTAACCACCTCGCGCTCACCATTTGGATGTACCGAAAAATAAAGCATTTTGGATCCTTTTGTACCTCGGGTTAAATCGTATTCTGAATCTCTAGTGATGGAGTTGACATAAAAACGTTTCATCATGGTTGCTCCACCAATGCCATCTTGATAGAATAAGTGATAAATGGTGCGCGTGTCACCTTTTTTCCAGACGGCAACATGAACGATACCCTTGCCAACAAATTTCTTGTCTGTAATTTTTGTTACCATCATTTTTCCAGAGGCGAAGAAAATAATAATATCATCAATATCTGAACAATCAGAAATGGACTCCGTTTTTTTCAAGCCATGACCAATAAATCCTTCCTCATAATCCACATATAATTTCCGATTTGCAATGATCACTTTGGAAGCGCTGATGGTATCAAAGACTTTTATTTCTGTTTTTCGTTCTCTTCCTGCACCAAATCGTTTTTTTAAATCTTTAAAATATTCAATAGAGTATTCAATGATATTATCCATGTGGTGCTTCACTTGTTCCATTTCCTCTTCTATTTTCAATAGGAGATCATCCGCCTTACTTCCATCAAATCGTGTGATACGAATCATTGGAATCTGCGTTAATTTATGCAAGTCTTCGTCTGTTATTTCACGAATAAGGCTCTTTAGGAAGGGTTCAAATCGCTTGTATAAATACTCGTATAAGGTTTCTTTGTCTGAATAGTGCTTAAAATCAATATACATTTCATGATTGATGAACAATTTTTCAAGGGTAGAAAAATGCCATTGGCGCTCAAGCTCATCTAATCGAATTTCTAATTCCAACCGAAGTAAACGTACGGTATTATCCGTGTTGAATTTCAATATTTCAGTAACCCCTAAAAACTGTGGTCTGTCACCTACAATAATCGTTGAGTTTGGAGAAATTGACACCTCACAGTCTGAAAATGCGTATAATGCGTCTATCGTTTTATCTGGTGAAACTCCTGGAGCCAAATGAATAATTATTTCTGCTTCGGATGAGGTGTTGTCCTCTATTTTACGGAGTTTTATTTGTCCTTTATCGTTCGCTTTTATTATGGACTCAATCAATGAACCTGTTGTTGTTCCAAAAGGAATTTCATTAATCGTTAATGTTTTGTTGTCTACTTTTTTAATTTTAGCCCTCACGCGCACTTTTCCACCCCTCAATCCATCGTTGTAATTCGAAAAATCTGCCATACCACCATTCATGAAGTCAGGCAAAATCTCTACTTTTTTTCCGCGTAAATGGTTGATAGATTGTTCGATTAATTCTATAAAATTGTGTGGTAAGAATTTACAAGCCATTCCAACAGCAATACCCTCAGCTCCTTGAGCCAAAAGCAGTGGGAATTTTACTGGAAGGTTCTCAGGCTCTCTGTTTCTTCCATCATAACTGGCTAACCAACTAGTAGTTTTTGGATTAAAAACAACATGTAATGCAAATTTGGAAAGTCTTGCTTCAATGTATCGAGCTGCGGCGGCTCCATCTCCCGTTATTGTATTCCCCCAGTTTCCTTGGCAATCGATAAGTAATTCCTTTTGTCCCAATTGAACCATGGCATCTCCAATGGATGCGTCACCATGTGGATGGTATTTCATTGTGTTTCCAATAACGTTGGCAACCTTGTTGTATCTGCCATCCTCTAATTCGCGCATGGAATGAAGGATTCGACGTTGTACAGGTTTTAGACCATCGTGAATTGCAGGAACGGCTCTTTCAAGAATAACGTAGCTGGCATAATCCAGAAACCAATTTTGGTAAAGCCCTGAAACAGGTACAATTTTTTCGTCTAATTGCTTGTTTTCAAAAGGATTTGAAGAATTTTCATCTTTATTTCCAATTGGTTCAATTTCGTCTTCTGCCATGTCTTAAGATGCTATATTTAAATCTTCAGAATCCGAAGATTCGGTTTGTTTTGCGGGATTTTCTGCGAGGTCTTTCACCACACGGAGATTATCAATGATAAACTCTTGTCTTTCAGGTGTATTTTTCCCCATGAAATAAGACAAGATGGAATCAATCGATGATTCTTTACTTAATATTACAGGTTCTAAACGGATGTCTTCTCCAATAAAATGTTTGAATTCGTCTGGCGAAATTTCACCCAATCCTTTAAATCGAGTAATCTCAGGATTTTTCCCTAATTCGTCCATGGCTGACCTTCTTTCATCGTCGCTATAACAATAAATAGTTTTCTTTTTGTTTCGCACCCTAAATAACGGTGTTTGAAGTACGTAAACATGATTTCTTTTGACCAAATCTGGAAAAAATTGAAGGAAGAAGGTTAATAATAACATTCGAATATGCATGCCATCTACATCGGCATCGGTTGCAATTACAATTCGGTTGTAGCGTAAATTATCCATCTCTTCTTCAATGTCTAAAGCTGCTTGGATGAGGTTGAATTCTTCATTTTCGTAAACAACTTTTTTTGTTAAGCCATAACAATTTAAAGGCTTACCCCTCAATGAAAATACAGCTTGCGTACTAACGTCACGCGATTTAGTTATCGAGCCACTCGCTGAATCTCCTTCAGTAATAAAAAGGGTTGTTTCTTCGCGTTTTTCATCTTTAATATCGGTTAAATGGGTTCTACAATCGCGTAATTTTTTATTGTGTAGATTCGCTTTTTTAGATCGTTCTTTGGCTATTTTTCGAATTCCAGCAAGTTCTTTTCGTTCGCGCTCAGATTGTCTGATTTTCTTTTCAATCGTTTCGGATGTTTCTGTATTTCGATGGAGGTAGTTGTCTAGATTTTCTTTTAAGAAGTCATTAATAAACGCGCGCATCGATTTACCTCCTGGTTCAATTTCTTGCGAACCTAATTTGGTTTTAGTTTGCGATTCAAATACGGGTTCAACCACTTTCACAGCTATCGCTGCCACAATTGATTGACGTATATCAGAAGCCTCATAGTTTTTATTGTAGAAGTCACGAATAACTTTTGCAACAGATTCTCTGAAAGCACTTTGATGAGTTCCTCCTTGTGTGGTATGTTGACCATTCACAAAAGAATAATAATCTTCGCCGTACGTTTTTCCATGTGTAAAAGCAACTTCAATATCTTCCCCTTCCAAATGAATGATTGGATAAAGAGGATCGCCGTCCATGTTGTTTTCCAATAAGTCTTTTAATCCATCTTTTGATTGGAATTTTTCACCGTTATAATAGATGCTCAGTCCTCTGTTCAAGTAACAGTAGTTCCACATCATTTTGTCTAAATAAGGAGTTTTATAGGTGTATTTTTTGAAAATAATTTCATCTGGCGTAAACTCAACATAGGTTCCGTTTCCTTCATCTGTCGTTGTAATCGCAAGGTCTTCGGTTAATTCTCCCCGTTGGAATACCGCCTGTTTTTTTTCACCATCACGCACAGAATACACCATAAAGTAGGAAGACAGTGCATTCACGGCTTTGGTTCCTACACCATTTAATCCCACCGATTTTTTAAACGCCTTTGAATCGTATTTTCCTCCTGTATTCATTTTCGAAACAACCTCAACCACTTTTCCAAGTGGAATGCCACGGCCGTAATCACGTACACAAACCTTACCGTCTTTTACTTTGACATCGATTCGTTTACCATTGCCCATGACAAATTCATCAATGCAATTATCTATAACTTCTTTCACAAGAATATAAACACCATCGTCCGCTGCTGCACCATCTCCAAGTTTTCCAATATACATTCCAGGTCGCAGTCGGATGTGTTCTTTCCAGTCAAGCGAGCGAATGTTATCTTCGGTATATTGAGTTTCTGACATAATTTTTTGAATACAAATTGCGATAATAACAAAAATAAACTTTATCCTCTTGCAATAGGGTTACTAATTGAATCATTTATAAACGATTAGCGGTTGAAAAAGAAAAGGATGATTTTCTACCGTAAATTTTATTAATTTCACCCAACAAATTGTAATTATATGCAGCACCAACACATACCAAATAAGCCCTCTTTTTTTCGGAATTTAACCACGCAAATCATTATTGCAATGGTACTTGGAGCTATATTAGGAGTTAGTATTTTTCATTATACCGACATGGCAACAGCCAAAAGTTTTAGCTCAACAATTAAAATATTAGCAACCATTTTTATTCGGTTAGTTCAAATGTTAATTGCTCCATTGGTTTTCACTACTCTGGTGGTTGGCATTGCAAAATTAGGAGATGTAAAATCGGTTGGGAGAATTGGAGGCAAGGCGCTTGCTTGGTTTTTCACGGCGTCTTTTATTTCGTTGTGTATTGGTATGTTGTGGGTGAATGTATTGAAGCCAGGTGTTGGGTTGAATTTATCGGATGTTGATGTTAAATCCGTAAATGAGGTTACTGAAAAAACACACTCGTTTTCAGCCCAGAATTTTGTGGAACACATCTTTCCTAAAAGTATCTTTGAAGCAATGGCGGCCAATGAAATTCTTCAAATTGTTATTTTTTCCATCTTTTTTGGGCTAGCCGCAGCATCTATTGGTGAAAATTCAAAACCGGTGGTCAATGCATTGGATAAAACATCACACATTATATTGAAAATGGTTGGATACGTCATGAAATTCGCCCCCATTGGTGTTTTTGGAGCAATTGCAGGAGTCTTTGCCGTGCGTGATTTGAGTGAACTTATAATTACATACACTAAGTTTTTTGGGTCGTTTTTGGTGGGGATAAGTTCCTTATGGTTGGTGCTTTTGTTAATTGGATTTTTATTCTTGAAAGGACGCATTTTTACTTTGTTAAAAAGAATTGTTAGTCCACTCATTATCGCATTTGGAACCACCAGTAGCGAAGCGGTTTTTCCTAAGTTGACGGAAGAATTAGAGCGATTTGGAATTAAAGACAAAATTGTTTCTTTCATGCTCCCATTGGGTTATTCCTTCAATCTAGACGGTAGCATGATGTATATGACCTTTGCGAGTATTTTTATTGCGCAAGCATATGGTGTCCCATTGGATTTTGGGACTCAAATGTCTATGCTGCTCGTTCTCATGCTAACGAGTAAAGGAATTGCGGGTGTGCCACGTGCAAGTTTAGTGGTGGTAGCAGCAACGTGTGGTATGTTTAATATTCCCATTGAAGGAATTGCATTAATCTTACCTATCGACCATTTTTGTGATATGTTTAGAAGTGCAACTAACGTTCTTGGTAATTCAATTGCTACCTCAGTAGTTGGTCAATGGGAGAAAGAGGAATAAAACCATCCAAAATTCAACTATCGTAAATAATTCTTTTTTTTGTTAAAAATAGCTTAGCTTTGCATCCCGATTTCAAAAAAGTATGGATGTAAATCAAGAAAAGAGCTATTTAAATCATGTAGTGATTTTAATTTCTTGTGTATTAATACTTTCTGTTGCCGCTTTTCTGCTTCCTGATTTTACAGTTTATGGTTATGAATTTAAAAAAGTTGATTTTTTAAAAGATATCAAACCTAAAAAGAAATCCGAACTTTCAAAAGTCAAAAGCATTTCAAAAGAGTTTGTAGACAAGTGCCCTCCCGGTTATACCTGTATTGAGGATTATTCGAAGGACAAAAAAGCATTGAATGCAATCTTTGAGGCCCTTTCAGATAAGAATAAATTAACCAGAATGGCCTTTTTTGGAGATTCATTCATTGATGGGGATATTTTTACTGCTGAAGTACGTAAGATTTTGCAAGAAAAATTTGGGGGTTCGGGTGTCGGATTTGTTCCAATAGCCTCTGAAACAGCAGGGTTTCGTCAAACGATTCGACATTCATTTTCTGGAATAGATTCCTACGACATTATTGAAAATAAAGGGGGAGAAGGTTTTGCTGCAGGTGGATACTATTTTAAATCAAATGGACAAGGAAATGTAACTTACTCCGGTATTTCAGGAAATAATAAATTACAAGGGCTGCAAAATATTCAATTATATTATTCAACCAATTCAAGCTCAAATGTGCTGTACCGAATGAATGGTGAATCTGGAAAAATTTCCACTAGGTCTTCTAATCAAATTCAATCAGCAAAATTAGCTGGGGGTAGCACAAATTCCATTACCTTTTCTCTTCCTTCTGCAAATGATACAAAATATTATGGGGCAAGTTTCGAAGATTCAAAAGGAGTTATTGTAGATAATTTTGGAATGAAAAGTAATTCAGGAATTGCTTTATCCAAGATAAGTGCTCAAAATTGGAATGAATTCAACAAACTGCGTGATTACAAATTAATTGTTTTGCAATTTGGATTAAATGTTTTGGGACCTAAAACCACAAAACTTGATTGGTATGTAAAATCAATGGTTGAATTAATAGCGCGTATCAAGCTGGCATGCCCAGATGCAAGTATTTTAATTCTTGGAATTCCTGATCGTAGCGTTAAAAAGGATGGCGAATATCAGACAATGCCAACTATTCCATTAATGATAGAAGCTCAAAGAGAAATAGCAAAAAAGAGTGGCGTTGCATTTTGGGATTTGTTTTCTGGAATGGGCGGTGAAAACAGTATGATTTCTTTCGTTAACAACAAACCAGCGTTGGCAAATAAGGATTATACTCACCTTACTTTTGCTGGGGGTGAAAAGTTAGCATCAATTTTTACAAAAACGTTTTTGCATCATTTTTCGAACCATGTAAAAAGGAAAAATCAATGAGTGAGCTAACAAAGATGTTTGATTTTGACCTTAGTAGGTTTTGGAATGTGTTTTTATACAACCCAAAAGAACCCTTAATATTTAGTTCTGGATTATTTCTTTTTCTATTTATGGCATTTTTGTTGGTTTTTGCGCTCATTCAGAAACACCAGCGAGCCAAAATTCTTTTTGTAACGTGCTTTTCGCTTTATTTTTATTACAAATCCAGTGGGATATATTTTCTATTACTGGTGCTAACAACCTTGGTGGATTTTGTTTTGGCAAAAGCAATTTACAAGACAGAAAATGAGGTGGGTATTTCATTAGGTAAAGCTCGGATTCATATTTCATTAACAGACAGAATGGTTAAGGTTATTCGAAATTCTTTACTGGTATTAAGTCTTAGCTTTAATTTGGGGATTTTATTGTATTTCAAATACACTAATTTTTTCTATGAAATCTTTACCACTTTAACAGACCAAAAATTTGATCCATTCGATATTTTTCTTCCAGTTGGAGTTTCTTTTTTTACATTTCAATCGTTGAGTTATACGCTGGATGTTTTCCGTAAAAATCTGAAGCCACTTAATAGTCCTTTAGATTATGCATTTTTTGTTTCATTTTTTCCACAGCTAGTGGCAGGACCAATTGTTCGTGCCTCAGATTTTATTCCTCAAATATTTAAAAAAGTAGTTGTAACCAAAGAAATGATTGGTCGCGGTATTTTCTTGATTATTATTGGATTAATTAAAAAAGCAATTATTGCAGATTACATCAGTATTAATTACGTTGATCGTATTTTTGATAATCCAACGTTATATTCTGGATTAGAAAATTTGGTTGGAGTATATGGGTATGCACTTCAGATTTATTGTGATTTCTCGGGATATTCGGATATGGCAATAGGTATTGCATTATTACTTGGTTATCATTTCAATATCAATTTTGACGCACCTTACAAATCCATAAATATTACAGAATTCTGGCGGCGTTGGCACATTTCACTATCAAGCTGGTTGCGCGATTATTTGTATATTTCTCTTGGAGGAAATCGGAAAGGTAAGATACGTACCTATGTTAATTTGTTTCTCACAATGTTGTTGGGAGGCTTATGGCATGGTGCAGCGATTCGTTTTGTGATTTGGGGTGCTCTCCATGGTCTTGCGCTAATAATTCATAAGTTATTCACCTCGCTATTTAAATTTCAAATTAAAAATATCTTTGCCCTGAAGAGTTTGAATCTTTTAAGTTGGCTTCTCACATTCCATTTTGTTTGTTTTTGTTGGATATTTTTCCGTGCGGACACCATGAATGTTGTGGGCCAAGTTTTAACCCAGATTGCATTTCATTTCAACGGAAACATAATTCTTGATTTTATTCTAGGCTATCCTGTTGTTTTAGCTATGATGCTAATTGGCTTTCTATTTCATTTCACTCCAATTTCATGGGAATTATCGATAGAGAAACTAGTAGCACGCACACCTTTGGTTCTGAAAGCTGTGTTATTGGTATTAATCATCATTTTAGTGGTGCAATTTCGTTCATCCGATATTCAGCCATTTATATATTTTCAATTTTAACCCATAAGGAGTCCTCGAAGAGTCAGTAAACATTCGTAGATTTGTTTCACCTAATTCACATATTATGTCAACGTATCAAACCGTAAAAAAAGTCACCACGCATACGTTGCAGGAGATGAAAAACCGGAAGGAGAAAATATCCATGTTAACGGGTTATGATTTTTCGATGGCTAGAATAATAGACGAAGCAGGAGTCGATGTTATTCTTGTTGGTGATTCTGCATCCAATGTAATGGCAGGGCATGAAACAACGCTTCCAATTACATTGGAACAAATGATTTATCATGCTGGATCTGTCGTTCGTGCGGTAAGTAGGTCCCTAGTGGTGGTGGATTTGCCATTTGGTAGCTATCAAGGAAATTCCAAAGAAGCATTATCGAGTGCCATTCGTATCATGAAAGAGGCTGGGGCACATGCGGTTAAAATGGAAGGTGGAAGTGAAATAATAGAATCTGTAAAACGGATTTTAACCGCGGGAATTCCCGTAATGGGTCACTTAGGTTTAACACCACAGTCAATTTATAAATTTGGAACCTATGTAGTTCGAGCTAAAGAGGAAGAGGAAGCGGCTCAACTCATGCGTGATGCCAAATTACTTGAAGAAGCAGGCTGTTTTTCGATAGTTTTGGAAAAAATTCCAGCTAATTTAGCGACAAAAGTTGCCGAAACTGTTCAAATTCCAATTATTGGTATTGGTGCTGGTCATGGCGTCGATGGCCAGGTATTAGTTGTTCATGATATGCTAGGAATTAATAATGAATTTAATCCGCGATTTTTGAGAAAATACAATAACTTACACGAGCAAATGCTTAATTCATTTAAACAATACATTTCGGATGTTAAAGCAGTAGATTTTCCAAATGAATCCGAACAATATTAAAATCTTTTTTATGCGTACATTTCTTTATCTTTTCATTGGATTATTGATTTCTATTGGTATTTATGCCGTTCAATTTAAGGGGGACACAACAAATTCAGGTGAATCAGTTCCTTCAAAAAACGCGATAAAGAAAAAATTCGTTTCAGAAGATGATGAAACAATAACCCTCGTTGCGGTGGGTGATATCATGATGGGAACAAATTACCCAAGTGAAAGTTACCTACCTCCAAAAGAATTGAAATTGATGGCTCCAATGATGGAGTATTTCAAAATGGGTGACATTGTTTTCGGAAATCTGGAAGGAACAGTGCTCAATAGTGGTGGTGAAGTGAAGTCGTGCAACGATCCTTCTAAATGTTATGCTTTCAGGCAACCGGAATATTTTTTAGATCAATTGAAAGAGGCCGGATTTAATATGTTATCCATCGCAAATAATCACGTGGGCGATTTTGGTACAACAGGTCGTAAGAATACCGTTCGGGCACTAGCAGAAAGAGGATTTTGTTTTGCTGGTCAAACTACGTGTCCGACAGGAATAATGACAATAAAAGGATTGAAAATTGGATTTACCGCTTTTGCCCCAAATAATGGATGCTTATCCTTGACGGATTATACCTTGTTAACCAATACAATTAAAGAGTTAGATAAAACCTGCGACATTGTTATCGTTTCTTTTCATGGTGGTGCTGAGGGACCAAGTGCAACTCATGTCCCTAAAAAAACTGAACTCTTTTTAGGTGAAAATAGGGGGAATGTAACTGAGTTCGCTCGCAAAGCGATTGATGCTGGGGCTGATGTTATTTTGGGGCATGGACCTCATGTATCTCGTGCAATCGATCAATATAAAGGGAAATTCATCACTTATTCTATGGGTAATTTTTGCACCTATGGCAGATTTAGCTTAAAAGGAAATGCGGGAATTGCGCCTCTTTTTCAATTGAAATTAAAACGCGATGGATCATTTGTAGAAGGAAAGATAGTTTCTATTAAACAAATCGGAGAAGGTGGCCCGATTTTCGATAAAAGTCTTGCCGCATTAAACGAAATAAAACAATTAACATTAACTGATTTCCCTCAATCCAATGCCAATTTTGATGAAGAAGGTAATTTCTTTTTTAAGCTCAAATGAAAATATCCGCATCCATTTATAGCGACAAAAAACGTGCTCTAGAGCAAGTGATTTTAGATTTGAACAATCATCAAGTGGATTTATTACATATTGATTGCAACGATGATTTAACTGTTTTTAATGACATTATCAAAATTAGAAATTGGTGCTCCATTCCAATCGATTTGCACATTATCACCTCTTCGCCTGAAAAATATTTTGATTTACTCATTCAAAATCCGGTTGAATATGTGACTTTTCAATTTGAAAATTTAACTACTAAACTCACTATTCCGAAAGAGATTTCCGGAAAAAAAGGCATTGCTGTAACTACAAATACACCCATTTCGATTTTTGAGAACTATACTGATTTTGATTTTATTCTGATAATGGCAACAACTCCAGGGCAAAGTGGAGGTTTGTTTGATAAAGTTAATTTTGATAAGATAAGACGATTCAGAAAAGAATATCCTTCCAAATCCATTCATGTAGATGGTGGAGTGAATGGAGAAGTTTCATTCATTTTACGAAATATGGGGGTGAGTTGTTCTGTTTCTGGATCCTATTTATTCAATGAGCCAAGTATTGGGCATGCTCTTTTTAATTTACAAAGCAGGGAAATTGCCTCTCAATTTCAAGTGGGTGATTTTATGACGCCAATTGAGGAATGTCCAATTATTGATAGTTCTGAAAACAACATCAGAGCAGTGTTAGAAATCATTGAAAATGGGAATTTGGGATTTTGCCTCGTTGTTGATTCAACGAATAAATTAGTTGGATTAATTTCGAGTGCAGATATTCGGAAAGGATTACTCAAATGCCTAAACAATTTAAAGGAACTATCACCAGCTATAATGATGAACGAGAGTCCATTAGTAATTCAGTCTAATCAAACAGTCGTTGAAATGCTTCAATTGATTAAGAGGTGTGTGTTTCCGGTGATGTACTTACCGGTAGTAAATTCAGACGGAAAAGCAGTTGGAATTGTTAACTTTGTCAACCTCATTAAAGCAGAATTATGATTCTTCAATTAAAAAATACAGTTTCCGCCGAACAAGCTAATCAGTTAGCGGTTGAAAATCAAGCGTTTTGCATTCGTATGGACAGGGAAATCTTGTTGATTACTGGATCGAATGTAAAAGAGGTTCCTTCGTCCATAGAACACCACGTAGATAAATTTTGGGTTTTTGCAAATGACATACAATTAGCGTCAAAAGCATTCAATTCGAACAAGCGTAAAATTAGTTTGTCTAATGTAACAATTGGTGGGGATACAAAGAATACATTGTTAATCGGAGGTCCTTGCAGTGTTGAATCGGAAGATCAAATCCGAAGTTCAGCTGAATTGCTGGTTGGTTTAGGATTAACAACGCTACGAGGAGGGTGTTATAAACCACGAACGAGTCCGTATTCCTTTCAAGGAATGGGCTTGGATGGCTTGAAATTATTAGCGAAAATGCGTGAAGAGTTTGGTCTGAATGTAATTACCGAAGCGAGAGATGCTACCCATATTGCCGAAATTATTGAATATACGGATGTGATCCAAGTTGGAGCAAAGGCAATGTATGACCAAGGTATATTGCGTGCATGTGCAAAAACTTCCAAGCCTGTATTAATTAAACGTGGTTTTGGAACTACCCTTCAAGAATTTGTGCAAGCCGCGGAGTTTGTTTTATCTGGCGGGAATGAAAATGTGATTTTGTGCGAGCGTGGATTACGAACATTCGAAACTGGAACACGATTCACGTTAGATTTATGCGGTGTTGCTTGGTTGCAGGAATATACAAACTTGCCGATTGTTCTGGATCCTTCCCATGCTATGGGGTATGCATATGGTGTTCCAGTATTGGCTCGTGCTTGTGTTGCAATGGGAATTGACGGATTGTTGATTGAGACGCATCCCACTCCAAAAACAGCAAAATCAGATGCCTCACAACAATTGGATTATCAACAATTTACAGAATTATTAAATTCCTTACGTCCAGTTGCTGAAAGCGTTGGATATAAAATAGTATAACATGCAATTAGAACAAAATATTAAGGGCTTATGCTCCAAATTTGGAATTGATTTTCAAGATTTCCTGAGTGATTTAGATGTTGAAGATGTTCATGAGCTTACCGTTTTTGATTTAGAAGCAGTCTGCGAAGAATATGAGGTAGATTTATTGTCTTTGCTTTTCAAACCTCTTTTTAAAGAGGGACAATGGAAAAAAAAGGCGAAAAACATCAAGTTGTTAGTGTTGGATGTGGATGGTGTTTTAACCGACGGCGGAATGTACTTCACAGAAAATGGTGATCAAATTAAAAAATTCAATACAAAAGATGGTTTGGGAATTATGCGATTACAACAAACCAATGTTCAAGTTGCCTTTTTGTCATCTGGTTTTACTCACTTGATGGTTCAGAAAAGGGCTGAGATGTTAGGTGTTTCCTTGTGTTATGTAGGTCAAGATAAAAAATTAGAAGTGTTATCGAATTGGTGTTCTGAATTGGCTATCGATCTCAATCAAGTCGCTTATTTGGGGGATGATGTAAATGACCTTGAGTGCATTCGAAAAGTTGGTTTTTCTGCTTGTCCAGTCAATGCAGTTAATGCCATAAAAACCGAAGTAGACATCATTTTATCCAACAAAGGTGGAGATGGCTGTGTTCGAAACTTCATTGATAATTATTTGATAGAATCTCCGATTTCTTAATATTAACACAAACATGAAAACCACCACAATAGGCATTATTAAAGAGGGAAAAGTTCCGCCTGATTTTCGGGTGGCATTAACGCCAAAACAATGCCGTGCAATTGAAATTGTGTATCCCGATGTTAAAATTCAAGTTCAACGAAGTCCAATTCGTACTTTTTCGGATGAAGAATATGCAGCAGAGGGAATTATGCTCGTCGATTCAATCAAAGAATGTGACATAATTATTGGTGTTAAAGAAGTAAATGTTTCGGATCTAGTTCCCAATAAAATCTTTTTATTCTTTTCTCACACGATCAAAAAGCAAGCGTATAATCAACAAATATTAAGGGCCGTTTTGGATAACAAAATAAGACTAATTGATTATGAGGTTATTAAGGATAAAAACAACAAACGATTAATTGGATTTGGTCGCTATGCTGGAATCGTTGGGACGTACAATGGGTTTTTAACTTGGGGCTTGAAACATGATTCTTACAAAATGAATCCAGCAAATCAGTGTGCAAATAGAATTGAGGTGGAGAAAGAATTAAAAAAAGTTAGCTTTCCTTCAAATTTTAAATGTATTCTAACTGGCTTTGGTAGAGTAGGACATGGCGCTCGCGAAATAATGGATTTGCTACCGATTAAAGAAGTTACGCCAGATGAAATTCTATCCATGGAATTCAATGAGCCTGTTTTCGCTCATTTGGAACTTGAGGATTATTATGCGTCAATTGACGGAAGGATGTTTGATAAAAAAGAATTTTATTCAAATCCAGAAAAATATAAATCTATCCTTTCTCGGTTCGTTTCAAAAGTAGACATGTATATTCCCTGTCATTTTTGGAGTAATAAATCACCTATTATTTTGTCCCAAGACGATTTAAATCAGCCGAATAGAAAATTATCGGTAGTTGCTGATATTTCATGCGACATTGCTGGTCCGATTGCTTGTACGCTTCGGCCAAGTAAAATTAATGATCCAATTTTTGGATATGATCCTTTGACAGGAAACGAGGTAAATTTCAAAGAAATGGGAGCAATTGCTGTGATGGCTGTTGATAATCTACCGTGTGAATTACCCAAAGATGCCTCTGAAGATTTCGGAAATGAATTAATTAAACATGTTCTTCCAGCCTTACTCAGAGAAGATCCATACGCAATTATGGAGAGAGCTTCTGAAACAAATTCATCTGGCGAATTAACAGAGGGATTTTCGTATTTGCAAGAATATGCAGATGGAATACTTGATTAAGGCAGATGGTTCAGATTTTAGATAAATCGTTTTTTCGATGTGAAAAAAGTGAAATCATTCTGGGTCAGTATGAAGATTGCTCCTTTGTAGAATGCGATTTTAGCGGAGAAAAGTGGGCGAATTATAAATTTATTGATTGTACATTTAAGGACTGTAACTTAAGTTTGATTCAAGTTACAAATACATCCTTTCAATCAGTGAAATTTGATGGATGCAAAATAATGGGAGTTCTTTTTGAAAATTCAAATCCTTTTTCCCTAGAACTTTCTTTCACTAATTGCAATTTAAATCATGCTTCTTTTTATAAATTAGCCTTGAAAAATACGCTTTTTCAGTTGTGCGATTTACAGGAAGTAGATTTCACTCAAGCCGATTTAACTTTATGTGATTTTGATGGATCTAACCTACAGCTAGCACTATTTGAAAAAACAAATCTAGAAAAGGCTAATTTTTCAACAGCCAGCTATTTTCAAATTGACCCTTCAACAAATAGGGTGAAAAAAGCTAAATTTTCATTGGTAGGTTTGCCCGGTTTATTGAGTCAATTTGACTTGGTAATTAAATAAGGCTTACAAATCCACTTTTATTTTTTACATTTATTCCATGATAGTAAAAGGGGATAAAAAAATCATCCGCGGGTGGGTAACCTATGATTGGGCGAATTCAGTGTATAATTTAGTCGTGTCTTCTGCTATTTTTCCGATTTTTTATGAGGCCAGTACGCGAGCGGTTTATGCTAAGAGCATTGGCGTGTCGGCAGATAAGGTGGATCCCGGTAAGGTTACTGTAGATTTTTTTGGCTATCAGGTTTCCCCTAGTGTAATCTATTCTTTAGTGTTGTCCTTGGGTTTCTTGTGTGTCAGTTTTCTTTCGCCATTATTGTCTGGTATTGCAGATTATACAGGTTCAAAAAAGAAATTCATGAAGTTCTTCTGTTATTTAGGCTCGCTTTCGTGCGCTTCACTCTATTTTTTTGACCCAAATCAAATTGAACTGGGGATGTTGTCCATTTTCTTCGGAACGATAGGATTTTGGAATAGCTTGGTTTTTTATAATGCCTTTTTACCCGAGATTGCTGAACCAAGAGATCATGATCGTGTTTCGGCTAGTGGTTTTATTGCCGGATACATTGGAGCTACATTGTTACTTGTAATTTGTCTTGCACTGATAATGGGTATAGACAACAGTTACACCAAAGTTAGTTTTTTGTTGGTTGCGGTTTGGTGGATTGGTTTTGCTCAAATAACTTACCGCGTTTTACCTAATAATGTGTATGGCAAAAAACCTGAAAAAGACTACATATGGAAAGGATTTAGAGAGTTAAAAAAGGTGTTTTTAGAGTTTAGGCAAACAGTTCGTTTGAAACGATTTTTGGTTTCATTCTTCTTTTTTAATACCGGTGTACAAACTGTTATGCTTATGGCAACTGTATTTGCTAGTAAAGAAATTGAGTGGCCAGAAAACAGTAATAAGTCAGGATTAATTATAGCAATTTTGCTTATTCAACTGGTTGGAGCCTTAGGAGCTAAAATAACATCAATAATCGCTCGAAAAACAGGAAATATCAATGCATTAATTGGAAGTGTTTCCATTTGGATTATCATCTGTGTTTTTGCTTTTTTTATTCGAACGCCGAATGAATTTTATACGCTTGCTGCTTTTGTTGGTTTGGTAATGGGTGGTGTTCAGGCAATTGCGCGTTCAACTTATTCCAAGTATTTACCGGAAACAACAGATCATGCAAGTTATTTTTCATTTTATGATGTCGCTGAAAAAATAGGAATGGTAATCGGTACTGCTTTCTTTGCTTTGATGGAATTTTTATTCGATGATATTCGATTTTCCATTATTTCCGTTGCAATGTTTTTTGTCTTTGGATTGATTTTTTTATTCTTTGTTCCAAAAGAAGAACGAATTATTGCTCCAAATCACTAAAAAATTTAGGGTAGGATTTATCAATGCAATGAGGACTAGTAAGTAGTATGTCGTTCGTTGAAATGCATGCTGCTACCGTTGCTGCCATTGCAATTCGATGATCATTATACGTGTTGATAAGGCCTCCATCGATCTGGCCTTTTCCATGAATTTCAATCGTATCTTCTCTTGTTGAATAAGAAACACCGAAAACGGAAAGCATTTCTTCCACGGTTTTCAATCGATTCGATTCTTTGTGTAAAAGCCTATCTGTTCCTGTGAAAACAGATGTGCCTGTTGCTGCACAAGCTAAAATTGCTAAAATGGGAAATAAATCAGGATTATCCGTTAAATCTACATTAAAAGGATTGGTAGAACGTGCTTTTTCGATAATTAAATCTCCTTTTTTCCATGTGACTGATGCCCCAAATAATTTCACAATATCCAAACAAATCTTATCTGCTTGATTTGAATCTATTTTTAATCCACTTAATTTAATTTCACCAGAAATCGCCGCTCCGATTACGTGATTTGCTGCACCGCTCCAGTCTCCTTCAATATCTATTTCACGACCAATATAGTGCTGATTTCCTTTTATCATAAATGTTTTGTAACCGTCATTCACAATAGAAACGCCAAATTCTTGCATTAACTGAATGGTTAAGTCTATATAGGGTTTGCTGGTTAAATTGGAAACAAAAATAGTGGTGTCTGTTGGTAGTAAAGGACTTGCTATTAAAAGCCCTGTGAGCATTTGAGAGCTTTCGGATCCATCCAAATGAATACTACCTCCGTTTATTTCTCCCGAAAATTCCAACGGAAAATTGGAGTTTTTAATGTTTAGGCCACTATTTTTTAAGTCGTTTTCAAGAAAAATAAGCGGTCTATTCAATAAAGTGCCTGAACCAGAGAGTGTTATTTTCTCTCCAAATAATGTCGATATAAATGCAAACATCCGAAGGCATAATCCGGATTCATTAACCGATAAGTTAACTGATTCTTTCTTTTTTCTAATGGGTGGTTGAATTGTTAATCTTTCATTTCCAGTCACTTCTGCTCCTAATTGTTGAATAACGGATAAACAAGCTTCGTTGTCTTCGCATGATTGATACCCCTTTAAAATAGTTCTGTTATTTGATAAAAGCGAAAGTGCAAGAAGTCGTTGAACATGACTTTTGGATGAATTGACTCGAATCTGTCCGGTATACTTGAAGGGTTTAATCGTTCTCATGTTGATCTAAACTATTTAAAATAGTTGATTGAATATGTATGGATTCTTGATGAATCAACTTAAATAGCGTGGTGGAAAATTCCTCTGATAGTTCCGAAATCATAGCTTTTTGTACATTTTTTCGAAGGCTTTCTTCCCATTGATTAGATTGTAATACGGCCAAATTATGTGTTTTTTTATAATTCCCAATGGTGGCGGAAACTTTCATTCGCTCATGCAATAATTGAATAATCGAATCGTCTATTACACTTAAACTTGATCGAAAGGAAATTATCTCAGCTTCTTCGATTTCCTTATGATTCCGAATTTTTAATTTTTGTAGCAGATCAACTAATTGCACGGCAGTTATTTGTTGTTTCGCATCCGTCCATGCCTCAGAAGGGGAAATGTGGGTCTCCAACATGAGTCCCTCAAATTTTAAATCCATTGCTTTTTGAGCGATTTCGAATAAAATTGCTGTCCTTCCACCAATATGTGACGGGTCACAAATTAATTGCAATTCAGGCATTTCGTGTTTGAGATCAATTGGAATTTGCCAATTCGGATTATTACGAAAACGAATTTTTTCATATACAGAAAACCCCCTATGAATGGCGGAAATTGAACGTACATTGCATTTTTGCATGCGTTCTATTGCTCCAATCCACAATTTTAAATCTGGATTAACAGGATTTTTAACCATTATTGGAACATCAACACCCGTAAGTGATTCAGCTAATTCTTGAACAGAAAATGGATTTGTTGTTGTTCGTGCACCAATCCATAACATGTCAATACCGGCTTTTAATGCGGCCTCAACATGTTCTGGTTTTGCAACCTCTGTCGCTACTTTCAATCCAACCTCTGATTGTACTTTCTGTAGCCACAATAATCCTGCATTTCCGGCTCCTTCAAACTCTCCAGGTCGGGTTCTTGGTTTCCAAATTCCTGCTCGGAAATAGTCGGGTTGGAGCTCTTTCAGGCTTTTTGCAGTATCCAACACTTGTTTCTCTGTTTCTGCACTACAGGGACCAGCAATTAGGAAGGGTTTTTGCTCCATCGAAATCAGTTTAATAGATTAACAATTAACGCACCGTAAAGTTGCCAAGAAAAATGTGAATAGATAACAGTTTTTTATGAATTAAACCGCTTTTATGGATTTATGATTCATTTTTTTGTTGATTTTAGGTTAAAATGGAGAATTGTTAAAAACTACTGTGATTTTTTTATTGAAAGTTCAGAAAAAAAACTATTTTTGCACCCAAAAAACGGCTATAAATTTCACATTATGTATTGGACTTTAGAACTAGCATCATATTTAGAAGATGCACCATGGCCAGCAACAAAAGAAGAGTTAATTGATTTTGCAATTCGAACTGGAGCTCCTTTAGAAGTTGTTGAGAATCTTCAAGATTTGGAAGATGAAGGCGATATGTATGAATGTATCGAAGAAATTTGGCCGGACTATCCGTCACGCGAAGATTTTCTCTTCAATGAAGATGAATATTAACTCCATATTCAATCTTTTTTCAAGTTTTTCACTCGGTACTCTTTAATATTATTGAACCCTTGAAATTGGTTGAGGTGTCTCTAGATTTAGTTACTAATGTTTTGCATTAAGTAGTAGTTTGCAATATATTTTTCATTCTGACCATCATTATTTTTATACACCAGATAACTCAGTAAATTCGGTTATAAGTTTCTCTTTGCCTTGCTTAGAAATCTCATCTTATAGATTATTATTAAGTTAAGTTTCTCGTTATACATTTATTATTATTAACTTTAATAAGCATTTGGTTTATGTTGTTCAATACGTTTTGAGATAATGAAAAATAAGAAGTATTTTTTGGGTTCCATCATCTTTATTATCCCCCTGCTAGTGCAACTTTGGGGGTCTTTAAACACTCCAAAAAACAACCCGAATGAATTACAATGGGGTTTTTACGGGCACAAACGAATAAATCGGATTGCTGTTTTCACTCTACCCCCAGAAATGCTTGGTTTTTATAAAGAACATATTGAATTTTTAACAGAACATTCTGTAGATCCTGATAAACGAAGGTACGCCGTAGAGGGAGAGGCTCAAAGACATTATATAGATTTAGATCATTATTACATTAAAGGGAAGGATAATCCGTTCGAAGTGATGCCCAAAAGGTGGGAAGATGCTGTAAAAAAATTCACCGAAGATACTCTACAGGCATATGGAATTGTTCCTTGGCATATTCAAACAATGAAATATCGGTTGCAAAAAGCGTTTGAAACAAAAAATGTTGATTTAATCCTAAAATATTCAGCTGAAATTGGTCATTACATTGGGGATGCACACGTCCCCTTGCATACAACCGAAAACTATAATGGTCACAAAACAAATCAACGTGGAATTCATGGTTTTTGGGAAAGTAGATTGGTTGAAATAAACGCTGAAAATTACGATTATTTTGTTGGGAAAAGTCTATACATCAAAGGGGTATTGGATTTTGCTTGGAATGCTGTAAAGTCATCTCACTTGGCATTAGATTCTGTTTTCGATTTCGAAAAAGAACTGACTGCAGAATTTCCTTCAGATCAAAAATACAGTTATGAGCAACGAGGGAACACAACGGTACTGACATATTCCACAGCTTTTTCAGATGCATACCATAATAGATTGAATGGAATGGTTGAACGGAGAATGCGAGACGCTATTCTTGCAGTTGGATCTATTTGGTACACTGCCTGGGTGGACGCGGGTCAACCTGATTTGAGTAGTCTACAAAATAAACCACCATCTGCTGAATTATTAAAAGAAATAGAATTGTTGGATGATCATTTTAATCATGATAAAAATAAAGGTAGAATCTGCGATTAGGGCATTAACTATGAAAATAACAATTACATCAATTTTATTGTTTTTTACATTGATTGTTCACAGTCAATTAATTAGTAAAAGGGGATATGTAGGCTTTAAAACTAGCGCAGGGATTATAGACACTGCATTCTATATGAATTATGGTATTACTGGCGAATATTTAATGAAAAATAAATTCGGTCTAATTTACAATTTAGAATTTCAAAAGAGAAGTGATAATTACAAACAAATACATGGATCAATTGGCTCATTGGGAGGTCCACCGTTAATTTTAATCGGTTTGTTGTCTGGTATTTCTAACTCTTCTAACGACGGAAATAGCTCCGGTTCTGTCTTTGGATTAGGATATCTTGGATTAGTAATGGGAATTCTTGTAACCATTTTGCCTGATGGTGTTTCTTATCACATTCCTTTTAGATACAATGGGGATATTGCTCCATATGCAAATGTGTTGGGTTTTGATTATGTTTGGAACAAAAAAGCGAATTATTCTGAATGGAAATATTCCTGTTCATTTGGCGTGAAAGCTAGTTATTGGCATTTTTCCAATTGGATGTTACAAGGATTTGTTGAGACGCGAAAAGTTGCGTTCACAGGATGGGGAATAGGTGCTGGATTAGGTTGTTCTTATTCTTTTGGAAATACCAGTTCAACCACTTCAAAATTGTAAAAGAATTATTAAAATTCAATACATCTTCCATCTTTTAAATGCTAATTTTATTGAATAATAAAAGAAACTGAAAGGGATTATTAAATTTGTAAAAAAACAACCATGTCTGAAGAAATAAATAAAATAGATAAATCGAAAAAAATCAATATTTTTCTAATAATCGTTATTGTTGGTTTATTGGGAGGAGTAGCCTATTTGTCAAAACAATACACGAATAAAATTCAAGAATTGAATACAGTACTAAATGAAAATTTAAAATTGAAATCAGATTTGTCCGATGTGAATAAATCGATAGGTTCTGTTGTAGATATTGAAGGGCGTTCCAATGATTTGAAGTCCAATTTAACGCAAATGTTGAAAAATTACGATGAACTGATTAAAATGGACAAATCAAAAGCCGATAGTTTGAATATTGAGAAAGGAAAAATTCAAGGGCTGCTTGGTCAAATAAATTCACTTAAAAGTCAAGGTAATTTAACGTATTCCAAATTGTTGAAAATGGAAAAAGAAAATGAAACCTTACGAGATATCATGAAGAGCTATATCAAGGAAATTGATCAGCTGAACCAATTAAATAAGCAAATTCAAACAGATTTAGACGAAACTTCTGAGAAATTAACAACAACAGTAACGGAACGAGATGAGTACAAAAAAGAAGCGGAAGAAAGCACTGCCAAAGTTAAAAAAGGAGCTAAATTACAAGCCTATAGTTTCACAACTAGTGGAATGGATCTAAAGAGAAATAATAGCACAAAGGAAACAACAAAAGCAAAAGAAACAATTCAAATAAAATCGATGTTTACAATTGGTTCGAATCCGCTATCATCCGCCGGCAAAAAAGTTGTTTACATGCAAGTAATTACTCCTGAGGGTAAAACAATGCAGTCTAGAAGTTCAAACGTAATCGATACCGACCAAGGTTCTATTCCATATTCTGAAAAGCGAGAGTTTGATTATGAAAATCAAAGTATTGACGTTGGTGTTTATTATGATTTACGTGGAGAAAAAGCAACAAAAGGCACCTACAAAGTTCGTCTTTTTTGTGAGGGGACGTTAATTGGTTCAGATAGTTTTACCTTAAAATAAGAAATACATCAATGTTGGAAGCAATTAATCAAGGTTCAGTTACCTATGTTGTAGAAAATGGAATAGGTACAATTGAATTTGGCCATCCATTAAGTAACTCTTTACCAGGTAAAATCTTAAAACAACTTGCACAAACCATCGGTCAATTGGGCAATGATGATTCTGTTAAAGTAATTGTTTTAAAATCCATGGGAGAAAAGGCATTTTGCGCCGGAGCAAGCTTTGATGAATTGATTTCAATCCATGATTTTGAAACAGGTAAAACATTTTTTTCTGGTTTTGCCCAGGTGATAAATGCTTGTCGCAAATGTCCGAAATTTATTATTTGTCGCGTTCAAGGAAAAGCTGTTGGGGGTGGAGTAGGAGTGGCTTCTGCTGTTGATTACTGTATAGCAACCAAATATGCCGATGTAAAACTGTCAGAATTAGCAGTTGGAATTGGTCCATTTGTGGTCGGTCCGGCCGTAGAAAGAAAAATAGGTTTGGCTGCAATGAGCGAATTGGCTATAAATGCAACCGAATGGAGATCTGCCAGTTGGGCAAAGAAAAAAGGCTTGTTTACTGAAGTGTTCGATTCAATTGATGAAATGGATGCTGAAGTTGATCGATTGGCAAAGCAATTAGCGAAATCAAACCCAGAAGCAATGGCAATGTTAAAATCAGTTTTTTGGGAAGGAACAGAGAACTGGGATCAATTGTTAGCAGATCGCGCCGCAATGAGTGGAAAGTTAGTTCTAAGTGACTTTACCGTTCAGGCAATTAATTCATTCAAAGCCAAATAGGACAACTTTATTATGTCCATTCCAAATTTGATTCGTGTTGTATTGGATTTTTTTTATCCGCTATTTAATCGATTTATCACAAAAAAGACCTACTACTATGCTGCTTGTGGTGGCTCCAATTTACTATTAAGTTGGATTCTATTTTTTGTGATTTATCAATTTGTTTTTCAAAAGGAACATTTTTATTTTGAGCAAATAGCTTACACGATTTCTGCCTATACCTTAACTTCTTTTTGCTGTTCAGTTATCACCTTCTTTATAGGTTTCTTACTTATGAGATATATCGTTTTTACTGAAAGTGAATTAAAAGGGAGGATTCAGTTTTTTAGGTATGCTCTAAGCGGCGTTTTGGCTTCTGTACTAAACTGGGTAATCCTAAAATTATTGATAGAAGGATTTGATATTTACCCTTCTATATCCAATGTTCTTTCCTCGTGTATTGTGGTAGTTTTTAGTTACTTAATGCAGCGCCGTTTTTCCTTCAGGTAATTCATTTTCAATAGGTTTCATGGAGATAGTTAGCTCAAAATTGGACGAAGGCACACCGTATATTTTTAGCGGTTTTGATTCCATTTTTTCAGGAATATAAATCGCGCAAAGTGAATTTTCAACCAAATAAATAAAAGGATGTGTTTCTTTTGGCATTCCACGATATATGCCTAGTAGAACTTCATACCTGATTTTTTCAGTATCACTTTTTGCGTCATGCCAAACAAGAATCGATTTATCGGTTTTAAGGCAGGGGAACAAGCGATTAGTATCTGCTTCTACTGCCTCTGTATGATGATCACCATCAATGAAAATCACATCGAATTTTTTATTTAAACTGTCAAAATTAAACGTTCTTGAATCACCAAATAAATGGCAAACATTGGGTTTTGATTTAGAAAAAAAACGATGTAAATCAATGTATTCTTTTTCAAGATTTAATTTCTTCAATGCTTCATCGGATAAGTTTAGGGTGTAACAATTTTCAACAATATCAGCAACATTGGCTACCGATTCTCCCCTCCATGTTCCAATTTCAAGATAATCTTTTGCTTCAAGCCTCAAACACGCTAATTTTAGCACGATAAAATCAGTTATTAATGAGGATCCGCTCAAGAACGAATACGTATTTATTTGGTATTTATTTGTTGAATGATGAATTGATTGTAAAGAAATTTGGGCTGTTTCATTTGCTTCTGGAAATTCTTTTGAAAAAATAGATTTCAGTACTTCATCAGAATTTAACAGTTGATTAATCAAGTACGGTTTCTTTATTAACAATAGAATCCCGCGTATTAATTTATTTATTTTTTTCATTATACTGTTAACCTCGTTTTAGGATAAGTTGATTCGTGAATTCTTTAATTTCTCCTACTGATGGAAATACTACAAATTTACCTCCTTCTTTCAAATAAAAATAAATTACCACCAAAGATGTTGCGAAATATGAAATTACGGCTGTAAGTGCTGCATCATAGATTGTCATTTTTGGGAATATAAAAAAGGATAAAAGTATAGTTATTAAAAATCCACATCCTGAAGCAATTGCGTTTACATAATATTTTCCAACTCCGGAGAAGTAATGACCTAAAATTAAAGCATAATTAAAAATCCAAATGCCCGGAGCCATCAGTCGAATAATAACGCTTAATTCTCCAAATTCTTTCCCAAACAACCAGATGTAAAATTCAGAAGGAATAAACAGGGCAATAAACAAGGATATAAATGCGAGCAATAAACCTAGTTTTGTTAACTTTTCCGTAAGTTTTAAAGAGTATTCTTTGTCGTCACTATTTGATATTCGTGAATATTGATACAAGGATATACTACTCGTGATTAACCAGATTGATTCAATGATTGATAGTCCGTTGGAGTAAATTCCTACTGCTTTCTGACCGTGATTAATTTCCAATAAAAAATAACTGAGCCTAAAACTTAACAATTGAAAAATATGAGCGATTTGATTTTGAAATCCATAAAACAATAAGGTTTTGAAGGTGTTTGCAAGTAATTTTGGTTGAAACACATCTTCTTTGGTTAACTCCTTGCTGATTAAAAAGAAACTAAGTATTAAGGTCGTTCCATAAGCAATATAAATGGCTAAAATATAAAGATCAATTGATTGGCTCGCTTGATTGAAGACTTGTAAAATAATCACCATTAATGTAAGAAATGGAATACTAAAGCTGAGTAAATTGCTTTTGTGAATTTTTTCTTTACCTACTAAAATTGATGAATTTATCGAAATGATTGAGTTTAATCCACTGACAAAACTTATGGTAAAAACATGTTTTTGGTCAAACCAAGCAAATGAATTTAGAACTAAATAGCATCCAATACTTACAAAAATTGCCCAGCAATAGGACGTTGTTATTAGGTTTTTTGTCCCGGTTCGTGGAGCCAAATAAATGATGGAAGCTCCTCCGATTAAATTATCAACTAAAAGGATAATTGTTATTGATGCTAAAATAATACTTTGTTCCCCTTTTCCTCCAGCACCGAGGTATTGTGAAATTAGAATGGCTATTAATAAATTAAAGATAGCTGCAGAAAATCGCACACTAAAATTACCGATTATAGCCTTGAACATTAGTTGTTTTTTGATTTGAACAAATTCCGGTACTGATGATCAAATTGTCTACCAACCTCTTGATAACTGAAATGATTAAATGCGTAATCATGAATATCCTTGGGGCTAAAAATAATTTCATCGTCCAAAAACATACAAATTGCCTTTTCAAGTTCTTGCTCATCTCCTTTAGACACCAAGATACCATTAAAAGTATGGACGTGTTCTGGAATTCCATTCACATTGGTTGATATCACTGGTTTCCCCATCATTAATGTTTCCGCAATTACACAAGGGAAATTCTCATAATTACTAAATAATAATAATGCAGAACTTTGGCTAATCGTATCTGCGATTTGTTGAGTTGACATGGTGGGGTAAAATGACACAATTCCATCTAGTCCGAATTTTTGAATGAGTTCTTTGGCGTATTCTACCTCTCCATCACTTACGATTTTTAAGTCGAAATCTTGACGGTATTTTGCAATTCGATCAATGGTATAAAGCATTCCAGTAATATTCTTGTGGACGTCAAGACACGTTGAAATATGAATAAATGATTTTTTTTGTATGATTGATGAATTCTCTCGGTAGTTGAAAATCGTCTCATCGACAACATTTGAAATAAGTGCAAAGTTTGATTTTGGACTTAATTTTTTCATGTATGATTTCAAATCCGCACTTACAGGAAGTAAAATCGATGCTCGTTTAAGAATTATCTTGCACAAGAATAAAATCGTTTTAGGATAAGAATGGTTTGTTCCGACATGCAATCCAGTTGCATTTTCAGTAACAACATAAGGGATTTTTTGAGTCAATTTTAAATATAAAGCCCAAATTCCTAGTGGATAAGTAATATTTAGATGAATCAGATCGGGTTTACCAATTATTGTTTGAGCAGCTTTATATCCTTTTTTAAAGGCTTTACGGTGCGTAAAATAATTTTTGATAAGGTTCCAAAGTCGAAATTTGGTTTGTGTTTTTGGATAATAAACAACTATTTCGGAAAATGATTCTCCTTGAGTTATAGTAAGCCGTATGTCTGAATCAACAAGGGAAGAAAAAACTGCAAGACAGACAACATCATTGTATCGTGAAATAGCCTCAGCATGTTTTTTAACGAAATTCCCTAATGTTGAATTAAAATCATTTGGATACCATGAACATATAGATAAAATCTTCAAACGATTTGTCTCCATGTGTTATCGCAAATTAATTTCAAAAACACTTTTTACTTGTTCTAAAGCATAATCTATTTCCTCTTTTGTAGTATACCTTGAAAATGAAAATCGAGCATTTGGCCGCGTCATATCTGCTTGTATTCCTTCCAAAACATGTGATCCTTTGTTTGCTCCAGAGGAACATGCACTACCGCCACTAACTGCCACTCCTTTCAAATCTAGGGTAAAAAGAAGCATTCCTCCTTTGTCTGTTTTTGGAAAGCAAACGTTTAGAACGGTGTATAATGATTTTTCAGGATCTGTTTCGCCATGAAAAGTAATTGTTGGAAATGCGGATAATAATGAGTCAATCATATATGATTTTAAAGATTGAACATGAGCGTGATGCCCCAATACATCTTCATAGGCAAGATCCATTGCTTTTGATAGTCCAACAATCCCATATATATTTTCGGTTCCTCCACGTAGACCACGCTCCTGGGCGCCACCATGGATGAGTGATTCCACTTTGATTTTTTTATTCACGTACAAAAAGCCAATTCCTTTTGGCCCATGCAACTTATGTGCCGCGCAGGTGATGAAATCTATGTCAATATCTTGTAAATCAAAAGAGTAATGCCCCATTGTTTGAACAGTGTCTGAATGGAAAAAAGCGCCATATTTGCGACAAATATCTGAAACTTTTTTCAACGGTAATAACGTCGCAATTTCATTATTTGCATGCATCAATGAAACCAAAGTCGGGATGTTTTGAGTTAACAATTTTTCCAAATGAATTAAATCTACATGTCCTTTTTCATCGATTTGTACTTTTTCAAATTGAACAGAATGACTTTTTTCAAGTGACTCGATACTATGACCAACTGCATGATGCTCAATGGTGGTACTGATAATTCGTTTTACTCCAAGATTTTTCACCGAAGCAACTAATGCCATGTTATCTGCTTCTGTTCCTCCAGAAGTAAATATTATTTCTGAAGAAGAACAGTTCAGATGCTTAGCAATGGAGCGTCTGGATGTTTCTAGTAAGGCTTTTACTTGTCGGCCATAAAAATGAGTCGAAGACGGATTACCAAAATCATTTTTCATTACTGAAGTCATCGCTTCAATTACTTCTGAAGCTATCGGTGTGCCGGCAGCATTATCTAAATAAACGCGCATAGAAATTACTTTCAACGAAGGTAAACAAACTAATTTTAACTACCGTAAGTCATTAAATAAGATTTAAGAAATTCATTTAAATCCCCATCCATTACAGCATCAACGTTGGTTGACTCATGGCCTGTTCTAACATCTTTCACAAGCTTATAAGGATGCATTACATAATTTCTTATTTGTGAGCCCCATTCAATTTTTTTCTTATTTGCCTCAATTTCATTTCTTTTTTCCATCCGCTCACGTAGCACAAGTTCATAAAGTTGTGACCGCAATAATTGCATTGCTTTTTCTTTATTTGCCAACTGAGAACGGGATTCTGAGTTTTCAATAATGATTCCTGAAGGGGCGTGTCTCAATCGAACTGCGGTTTCTACCTTGTTTACGTTTTGTCCACCAGCACCTCCCGAACGAAATGTTTCAAATGAAATGTCTGCAGGATTGATATTTATCTCAATTTGATCGTCTACTAATGGATATACATAAACTGAAACAAAGGATGTGTGTCGTTTGGCATTGGAATCAAAGGGGGAAATACGAACCAATCGATGCACTCCATTTTCTCCTTTTAAATAACCAAAAGCAAAATCGCCCTCAAATTCCAAGGTGACAGTTTTTATTCCAGCTACATCTCCTTCTTGATAATTGAGCTCAGAAACTTTGTATCCGTTTTTTTGTCCCCACATGATGTACATACGCATTAACATGGATGCCCAATCACAACTTTCTGTCCCACCTGCACCGGAAGTGATTTGCAAGACACCACTCAAACGATCTTCTTCGCCAGACAACATGTTTTTTAGCTCTGTCGCTTCAACTTTATCCAGTAACAACTTAAATTGTTCGGATATTTCAGTTTCTAAGCTTGAATCTTCCTTGTGAAATTCAACAAGGACCTCAATATCATCCAATGCTTGTTTTAATGTTCTGTAACTTTCAATCCAAAATTTTAAGCTTCGGATTTCCTTCATTTGTCCTTCTGCTTTTTTTGCATCATCCCAAAATCCTGGATCTTGTGTCTTTAAATCTTTTTCACGCAACTCAACTTCCTTTTCATCAATTTTAAGGTAATTGTAGATTGCTTGAATCCGATTGCTTAGGTCTTTTTGTTGGTCAGATGTTATCATTTGGCGAAGTTAATCAATTTGATTTTTTAACTTCAAATAAAAATGCGATTTATATTTCAATTTTTCTTTTAATTTTGTCAAAAATAATTGAGATGAATATTCCACAAAATTTGAAATACACGAAAGACCACGAGTGGGTGCGTGTTGAAGGTGATATAGCTGTTGTCGGTATTACTGATTTCGCGCAACATGAATTAGGTGACATCGTGTACGTTGAAATTGAAACAATCGGTGAAACACTAAATCAAGAAGAGGTTTTTGGTTCGGTAGAAGCTGTAAAAACAGTTTCTGATTTGTTTATGCCTGTTTCAGGTGAAATTCTTGAATTGAACGAAGCATTGGAATCTGACCCTGAATTGGTTAATTCAGACCCGTATGAAGCAGGTTGGATGGTAAAAGTTCGTTTAACGGATCATAGTCAAGTAGATTCATTGCTTTCAGCGGGTGAATATGAAGCCTTAATTGGTTAAATGTTTAAAAGTTTTGCATAGAATAAACTATTTGTAAAAAGATAGTTTTAATTTTGGAATGTAATTTGCAAAGCGATTTAAAAAATTAAATTATGGAAAGTAAAAAAAGTACCGAGGCAGATTTAGAGAAGTTAAGAATGCCTTTGATTTATGCTGGTTTTTTATTCATCGCTACAATTGTTTTGGCTTCGTTTTCGTACCAAACAGCTTCAGGTGAAGATAAATCAAGCGATATTGCTAAATCAGATAAAAAAGACGCAAAGGAAGAGGAAGCGAATAATACTCCGCCCCCTCCGCCCCCTCCTGCACCGCCCTCACCGGTAATTGCGCCAGCAGCTTCTGCGGCACCTTCAGATGGTGAAATTAAAACAACTGATGAGACCAAAAAACCAACAGAAGGTGGAGGGTCTGGTTGTCAGTCCGATTTTGATGTGGATGGTGTTTGTGACATGGATGATAAATGTCCTGAAATTCCGGGTCCTGCTTCAAATGGTGGCTGTCCAGTAGATAATGACCTAGATAAGGATGGTGTTTTAAATGACGTTGATTTATGTCCTGAAGAATATGGTCCTGCATCCAATGATGGTTGTCCTGAACAAGAAGCACCTGTTGAATTTCCTGATGTTGAAGCTACTTTCCCAGGTGGAGAAAAAGAATTACAGAAGTTTTTAGGAGAAAATGTTAAATTTCCCGAAATTTGTATGGACATGGATGCTCAAGGTCGTGTATTCATGAAATTCTGTGTTGAAAAAGATGGAAGTATCTCTAACATTCAAGTTGAAACGAATAGAACAGGTTGTGATGAATTCGTAAAAGAAGCTACTCGAGTACTTAACAAAATGCCAAAATGGGCACCAGGTGAAGTGAGTGGTGAACCGAAACGAGTAATATGTCGCCTTCCATTTAATTTTAAAATTAGTAATTAATTTTAGTTGATATTTGTAAAGCCACCTTATTAAGGTGGCTTTTTTTGTTTTTGAAAATTATATTTAGTAACGTCAATGAAGTGCATTTTTTTTCTTTTTTTTCTAGTAATTATGAATCTGAATATTGCTCAGGTTTCTCCGATAATTCCAGCTCCAGTAGTGTATCAAGAACTCAATGAATCGCTGAATTTTGATGGAGATCTTTTAGTGAATTTTATTGGTTTGTCAACTAATTTACAGGAACAAATCACCCATTTAGCTGCGATTTACCATGGTATTCAATTTTCAAATTTTTCAAGTGGGCCAAAGATTTCGTTCAAAAAATTAGAAAATGTTAAACAGGATTCCTATTCAATAAATGTTTCAAATGAGATTGTCATTTCCTTCTCAAGTGATGTGTCCTGTTATTATGCATTTATTTCTTTGATGCAGTTGATTGAGACTACCTCTTCAGGTTTTAAACTTAAAAAATGTTTTGTAAAAGATTACCCTAAATTTTCTTGGCGGGGACTTCATTTAGATGTTTCTCGTCATTTTTTCACTGTTGAAGAGGTTAAAAAATACATTGATTTAATGTCTTTATATAAGTTTAATACTTTTCATTGGCATTTAACAGATGATCAAGGTTGGAGAATTGAAATAAAGAATTTCCCGAAATTAACCGAGATTGGTGGATGGAGAGACAGTACGATGAACAATCATTATTCTACTAAACCGAGAACGTACACGCGCCATAAATACGGAGGGTATTATACACAAGAACAAATAAAGGAAGTGGTCGCTTATGCCAATTCAAAATTTGTTACAATTGTTCCGGAAATTGAAATGCCTGGGCATAGTCGTGCCGCATTGGCCGCATATCCTGAATATTCATGCACAGGAATTCAGCAAGGAGTAGAAGGCTTGTGGGGTGTTTTTGACGATATCTTTTGTTCAAAAGAAGAAACAATTCTCTTTTTACAAAAAATCCTGGATGAAGTCATCTTACTTTTTCCGGGTAAATACATTCATGTAGGTGGAGATGAAGCTCCAAAAACACGATGGGAAAAATGTACTAATTGCCAAAAGGTAATGCACGAGAATAACCTAAAAAATGAACATCAATTACAAAGTTATTTTATACAACGAATGGATAAATATTTAACAGAAAAAGGTCGAAAGCTTATTGGTTGGGACGAAATTTTGGAAGGAGGACTGTCTTCCAATGCTGCCGTTATGTCTTGGCGAGGATTTGAAGGCGGAGTGGAAGCCGCAAGCCAAGAGCATGAGGTTGTTATGACGCCTGGTTCGCATTGTTACTTTGATCATTATCAAGGAAAAGGTAGTAATGAACCCATAGCAATTGGAGGATTTACGCCATTAGAAAAGGTATATGAGTTTAATCCAATTCCAAATCAATTGAATAAAAAATATGAGCCTTATATTCTTGGTGGTCAAGCCAATGTTTGGACAGAATATATTTCTGATTTTGATAAGGTTGAATACATGGTTTACCCAAGAGCGCTGGCTCTGAGTCAAGCGCTTTGGTGTTTAGAAAAACCAAGTTTTAACGCGTTTAAAAATGTGCTGATGGATAAACATTTACCGTTTTTGAAAAAAATGAAAGTTCATTACGCAAAAACTATATTCTCTCCTAAAATTGAATGGGAAAAATCAAAAAAAGGTGTTCAATTTAACATTAAGTCGAATGATCAAGGGGAAATTTATGAAGTTGAATCCTCAGAAATTAAAAATAACAAGATTTCAAAAATGAATTTTAATGTTTTACAAGATGAATGCATAGAAATCAACCGAAGTGAAAAAGACCAAATAAACTATACCTATTACGTGAGATCAAAAAATGATTCTTCAACCACTCAATTTAATATACAGGCAACCAGTTCTTTAGGGGCTCCGGTTAAGTACATTACCCAGCCTAGCGCGAGTTACAATAGTGGAAGCCTAACCCTCGTGGATGGTCAACATGGTTCACTTCCATGGAAAAGAAACGAATGGATAGGATTTGATACCACGGAAATTGATATTGAAATTGACCTTCTTAAAAGACAGAAGTATAAACAACTTAACGTTTCGTTTTTAAGTGATGAGCATTCGTGGATTCATTTTCCAGAATGGATTGAAGTGTTTTATTTGCGTAAGGGAAAGTGGAAGCATTGTTCTGGACCAGTTCAATTTTCTTACTTACAATCTGAACAAGTAAGGAGTTTTCAAATTGAATTAAATAAACCTACTAGAAATGTTCTGGTGAAAATAAAATCCCTAACTGTAATCCCCAATGGTTTGCCTGGTGCGGGACATATTCCATGGACATTTATCGATGAAATTGAAGTAGTCAAGTAATTGGATTAAATTGTGGATGAAATGTTCATAGATTCTTTTATCGCGTTAGTTTCAGTCGCAACTAAATAGTTATTTTTGTTATTGAATATGCCAATCGCAGAGTTACAAGTCAATGTTCGAAACATTTTTTCTGCTTATCTAGAGCAGAATGGTCATCGGAAAACCCCCGAGCGCTTTGCAATACTTACTGAAATTTATAATCATACCGGTCATTTTGACATTGAATCGTTGTATGTGAATATGAAAAATCACAATTACCGTGTTTCACGCGCAACTTTATATAATACTATTGAATTGTTGATTGCGTGTAATCTTGTGCGCAAGCACCAGTTTGGAAAAAATATTGCTCATTTTGAGAAATCACATGGTTCAAAACAGCACGATCATGTTATTTGCACCGATACTGGAGAGGTAATGGAGTTTTGTGACCCAAGAATTCAGCAAATCAAAGCAACTATTGAAGAAGTTTTTGGGGTTAAAATCCTTCATCATTCACTTTATTTTTACGCGGAAAAAAATTCAAATTAATCATAACTATGAAAGTATCATTAACAAATACATTGAATTCTATTGTAATTGCACTTGAAGGAAGAATTCTTTCCGATTTGGATTTAGATGCTATCAAGGAACATACGAGTCAATTAGCTGTATGGAACATTGTTTTTGATCTTTCGGGATTGACACACACTAATTCAAGTGGGATTGCATTTATTATAAAAACAATGACACGTGCCCGCATTAATAACGGCGATGTTGTTCTAGCTAACCCAAATGAGGGAATTAAAAAATTAATTGATATCTCAAAATTGTATGAGGTTTTTAGTATCTATTCTTCGCAGCAGGAAGCTATAAACCATTTTAATAAGTGAAAATGAAGGTAGATGTTTTATTAGGTCTTCAATGGGGAGATGAAGGAAAAGGGAAAATCGTAGATGTTTTAACTCCCGAATATGATTATATCGCTCGTTTTCAAGGCGGCCCAAATGCCGGCCATACCTTGGAATTTGATCAAAAGAAATTTGTGCTTCACACCATTCCTTCCGGTATTTTTAGAGATAATGTACTCAATATCATCGGTAATGGAGTTGTAATTGATCCGGTTGTCCTTAAAATTGAAATCGAAAAACTAATTGCCGTTGGAGTTCCTGTAAAAGATCGGTTAATTTTTTCAAAAAAGGCACATCTAATCTTACCATCACATCGCCTTTTGGATGCTGCATCAGAAACAGCTAAAGGCAAAAATAAAATTGGATCTACACTTAAGGGAATTGGCCCAACATACATGGATAAAACAGGTAGAAATGGGCTTCGTGTAGGAGATATATTAGAACCTGATTTTAAATCAAAATATGATACATTGGTTGAAAAACATGTAGGCATTTTAAAACATTTTGAAGGATTTGAATTTAATCTTGCTGAACTAGAGGGTCCTTGGATGGAAGGAATTGAATTTATGAGGCAATTTACTATTGTGGACAGTGAGCATTATATCAATAAAGTAATTAAATCGGGTAAATCTGTTTTAGCCGAAGGAGCTCAAGGAACAATGCTCGATATTGATTTTGGAACCTATCCTTTTGTTACTTCTTCAAATACCATAACAGCGGGTACTTGCACTGGTTTAGGCGTTCCGCCAACAAAAATTGGAAAAGTGATTGGTATTTTTAAAGCGTATTGTACACGTGTGGGTAGCGGACCATTTCCAACCGAATTATTAGATGAGGTTGGTGAGAAAATACGACAAGAAGGGAGAGAATTTGGCTCTACAACTGGAAGGCCTCGTAGATGTGGCTGGATTGATATTCCTCAGCTAAAATATGCTATTATGATAAATGGTGTGTCTGAACTTTCAATGATGAAAGCAGATATATTAAGCGTGTTTGATACCATTCGAATTTGTACACATTACAACGTAAATGGAAATATTACGGATGAATTTCCGTTTTCAATTTGCAATCAATCTATTGAACCAATTTATAAGGATGTGCCAGGATGGAACTGTGATTTGACAGCACTTCATTCGTACGATAATGCTCCAATGGAATTGAAACAATATGTTTCTCTTTTAGAGGAATTATTGGAAGTTCCGATTACAATTGTTTCTGTTGGTCCAGATAGAAGCCAAACGCTAAAAACAAAACATTGAAATTAAAACGGTACATACGAATATATTTTCTTTGTACATTTTTTATTTTTATTAATGAGAATCTTAAGTCTCAAAATGAACCTGATTTATTGGAGTTGATTGAAGGTGCAACAATGATTGAGTATCATGCTAAAAAGAAAGCTCATCGATTGATTGGACCGGTCAATTTCAAATATAAGGGTAGTGTTATGTACTGTGATTCTGCTCATTTCTTTGATAAAGAACAAATAGTAATTGCGTACGGTCAAGTTCAGCTAGATTCAAAAGATATTAATCTGTTTTGTGACTCGTTACTTTTTCGTGGTAAAACGAGATTTGCAAAATTATGGGGAAATGTGCGGGTTCGTGATATGGAATATAAGATTTCGACTGATTCCATGGATTATGATTTACGTGCTAGAAAAGGAGTGTATAGGCGAAATGGAATTATTGAAAGTATTTCCTCGAATGAACGGTTAACCAGTAAAGTAGGTTATTTTTACCCGGAATCGAAAGATTTTTTCTTTAGTGGCAATGTAAAGTATAGAAAAGATGATTTGAACATGCAAACGGATACCTTGCAATTTTCCTACGGTAGCCAAATTGCACGGTTTTTTGGCCCAACTAAAATAGTTAAGGGTAAATCGGAGTTTTATTGTAAAAAAGGCTGGTATAATGTTCAATCTGGTGCAGGTGTCTTAATCGGCAATGCAGAGGTATATGAAGATCAGCGAATTATCAAAGGGGATACCTTGGAATATGATCCTATTTTAAAACAATTTAAGGCTAGAGGAAATAGTTATTTCGAAGACAAGAATCAACATCTGGTTTTCCAAGGAGAGAAAATCATAAATGATGATCAAGCAAAAATTAGTACAATTACCGGAGGAGCATGTGTAAAACGCATTGAAAAAGGGGACACTTTATTTGTTCATTCGGATACACTTATTTCAATAACTGATTCATTAGGAAAGCAATTTACACAAGGCTATCGTAATGTTAAAGTCTATAATAGGGAAATACAGGCAATATCAGATAGTGTTACGTTTAGCGAAACCCTAAATCAATTGTTTTTATTTAACAATCCCATTGTTTGGTCTGAAAACGCTGAATTAAAAGGCAAAAAAATGATCGTGTATTTTAAAGACACAGTGTTACAAAAAATTGAAATATTTGAAAATAGTTCCGCACTTATGGAACTTGATTCTGGTAAATATTACAATCAATTATCCGGAAGGGATATGGTTGCTGAATTTGAAAACCAAAAATTACATGCGGCTCATGTATATGGAAATGCATGGACAATATTTTTCCCTCAAGAAGAAAAAAATACAGATACATCTCTAATAATAAAGCGCAAAGGAATGAACCGATTATATGCGGGTGATTTAAGGTTGGATTTAGATAGCGGTGAAGTAAAAGGAGTCAGTTACATAGACAAGCCAGATGGTAAATTTTACCCAATGGATAAGATAAATAAAGAAGAACAATTTATTAAAGGATTTTCTTGGAATCCAGCGATGCGACCAAGGGACTCAATTTGTGAAGAATAAATGAATGATTTAATTGAAAAAGTTGCCCAATTTATCCATCAAAAATTCAAGGATAATGAAGGGAGTCATGATTGGTACCACATTGAACGCGTTTGGAAACTAGCTAAACTAATTCAACAATCCGAAGGTGGTGACTTATTAGTGATTGAATTGGCGGCATTACTTCACGATGTTTCTGATCATAAATACAATGGTGGTGATTGGAATAAAGGAAGTCAACTTACTAAAGAAATTCTTCTGAATTTTAATGCTCCTTCGGAACTTGCTGGAAAAGTTGAAAAAGCAGTGTCTCAAGTTTCTTATAAAGGAGCAAGGGTTGCTGATTCTTCAGACTCATTAGAAGCTAGGATTGTTCAAGATGCGGATCGATTAGACGCCATTGGGGCCATTGGGATTGCTAGAGCTTTTGCATTTGGAGGTAGTAAAAATCGACCTTTGTATGTGCCTGATTTAAACCCTGTGCTGCATCAATCTGCGGATGAATATAAGAACTCTGTAAGTCACACGGTAAATCACTTTTATGAAAAACTCTTTCTACTTAAGGATCGAATGCATACCGTTACGGCAAAAAACATGGCTATTGACCGTCATTCATTTATGGAAAAGTTCTTAAATGAGTTTTACAATGAGTGGAATTTAGACAGAGTGAAATAAAAAATCGGGAAAATTTAAAAGAAAAACTTTTTCAGATGATCTAGTTAATGCAGTATATAACCATCGTTTATACTCTTCATCAATCATTTCAGGCGTCATATAACCAAAATCAATGTACACGTGCTTCCATTGTCCGCCTTGTGATTTATGACACGTCACAGCGTAGGCATATTTTACTTGTAAGGCATTGAAATAAGGGTTTTTCATTATTTCAGCATATCTAGTAGTTTTAGATTTAATGTGTAAGTAGTCTTTTTCAATTTCGAAAAATAAACTTTTTATACGTTCTCTATCTAGATTTGGTCCCTCACAAAAAAGAGATTCTTCAAATAATATAACATCCATTGTTGATTCTTCTTGATCCAATAAATCAATGGTTGCGTGTAAAAATTCTACCCCATAAAGAGTTTCTCTTCGTTTTAGTTTTGCTACTCGTATAAGCTCACCATTAGCAAGAAAACCAACCTTTAGTTTTTGTGCCCAATAATAATTATTCTTAACAATCATTAAATCGTCGTTTGATTGTAATGTTTCCTCTCTCCACAAAATACGTGAACGAATTTGCCGATTAAATTCATTCGCTCGTTTATTACTACGTGTTATCAAAATAGAATCTTCAGTTCCAACAGTATCGTATGACTTCTCTAAAAATTCTTGTAAGGTTAGTCCATCTATTTTTTGAATATCCGTGAAATCCTTCAAAATTAGTCGAATATCTGTTGAATCTGACCGTAGTTTACTTGCGTTAAAAAGGATGCCTGACTCCAATGTTTGTCGCATCACTTGAGTTAAATGAGTGTGATTAACTTGTAGATTAGTGTAATGATGCGCCATGTAGTTTTTATCCAATGCAGGAGAAAACAAGCTACCAACAGGAGGTAATTGACCAGAATCCCCGATAAAAATCAATTTGCAGTTTTCTCCGTTATACACATATTCAATTAAATCTTCCAATAAATTTCGGCCAACAATTCCTTTGTTATCAACGGGAAAATCAGGAATCATAGAACTTTCATCAATTACAAACAAGGTGTTTTTAGAAATGTTTTTTGAGAGCGACATTTGAAAACCGCCATCAAGTTTATCTGACGTTGAATAGATAATACGGTGAATAGTAAATGCATTTTTACCAGAATATTTGGAAAGTACCTTTGCCGCTCTTCCCGTTGGTGCCAATAGCATTGTTTTCACCTTTAATTGAGACAATGTTTTGATCAAGCTCCCCATAAAACTTGTTTTCCCGGTGCCTGCATAGCCAGAAATTAGTTGCATGTTTTTAGTTGAATCGCTCGAAATAAACACTTCAATTTGATTTAGAAGCTTTTGCTGATCTTCCGTTAGGTTGAATGAAAAATGGTATTCAAAAAGATTTCGGAAACTAAAAAGGTCTTTTTTTTGTATAAACATGGATAAATTGTCAATATTTTAATGAGGATGGTTAGATTTGTATTTATGAAAATTGTAGATTTGTAATTATTATTAATTTTTGAGTTTATGTCAAATTTAGGGCTTTTATTAAAAAAATTCTCAATTCCTGTTTTATTCTTAATAACTGGATTGGGTATGTTCTATTTTGGAATTAAAACAGACCAAAATGCAGTTTTTAATTTATCATCTTTACTGTTACTAGTAGCTGCTGTTTTAAGCTTTTTATATTCTTGGGGTGGTTTGTCTAAAAATTTGTTTGTTATAACTGGTGCCGTTTCTGGTTTAATTAGCCTTGTGTTATTGTATCTTTCATACAAAAGTGTTAGAGATACTGAAGTGTATAATAGTAATTATAAAAAATGTAAAAGCTTGGCAATTGCTAATTTAAGCGATTTACGCACAATTCAAATGGAATATGTGAAACTCAATAAAAAATATGCGAGTTCTCCGGAAGAATTGATGAATTTTCTAAAAACAGCAACAGTTGATTCAATAGCAACAGCGGGAATTATTCCTTCGAGAAAACTAACCACAGCAGAAAGAGATTTCTTGTATAGTGACAATCGTCCAATTGACTACAACATGAATTTGGTGGAGGCATACAAATTATCGAAATCTTCAATTTGTCCTTCAGATTTGAAATCTTTTAAATATGACACGCTTAAAACATCACTATTAGGATCGAAATTTATCTGGAACAAATCTTATAATGAAAGTAGAATCAAATCGGGTTTCGCTAAATTTAGTGCTGATTCATTGTTCTATATTCCATTGTCTGGTGGAAAAGAAAAATGGAAGTTTGAAATTGGTACAGCATTGAAAGGTAGGGAGGAAGTTCCAGCAATGCGAATTTCCGGAAAACTGCCTTATGCAGATGTTCAAGGTAAGAAAAACGAATTCATTTTTGTTGGAAAATTAGATATTCCTGAATCAACTCCAGTTGGTTCTTGGGAAGATGAATAATATGAATAATCTTCTTTTTGAAGTATCCGATTCTCGGTTTTCTGTACATTATTTATCATCGAACAGCATTCTTTCTTCATGGTCGTTAGACTTATCATCCAAGGCTGAATTATTAAAAAAAGAGATCATTGTTGATTTTCTTGTAAAAGAAGGGATTTCCTTACTAAACTATTCTAATGCGTTGGTTCTTTGGTCAAGTAGGGATGTAGTATTAGTCCCTTCTAATTTGTTCTCTAATTCCGATTTTGATAAATTATTTGAGTTGAATTTCGGTAAGAATTATTCTAAGAATGATTCTGATTATAACAGAAACCATCTTCTCGGAACAGTATCCTTGTTCACAATTCCTTTGTGGATAAAGTCACTTTTTGTCACTAAATTTCCAGGATCCAAAATTATTCATAGTTCAACTGCCTGGCTAAATTATTTAACCGCAAAAAATACAAGTGTTAAATTTCATGGGATTTTAGCCATTACTGAATCACATTTTGATTTCATTGTTTTTTCAATGGATAAACCAATATTGTTTTTACAGAATTCATTTAACGAGATGGAAGATATAATTTATCACATTTCTTTTTCTATGCAAAAAATGAATTTGTTAGACAAAAAAGGAATAGTAGAAGTTTTTGAATTTAACAGAAACGCTAATATGATTTCTGACCAGATAATTACAACGATTGAACAATTGCATTTAGCAAATAGTGTTAATTGGGTAAAAAATTCAGAATTAACTATTAATTCATTCAATTTATGCGTATAGTCGGTGGTGAGTTTAAGGGAAGAAGAGTTTCTGTTCCTTCCAGTTTTCCTTCACGCCCAACGACAGATTATGCCAAAGAAGGATTGTTTAATGTGTTAGAAAATCAAATTGAATTGGATAATTTAAATGTTCTTGATTTATGTTCAGGGACGGGAAATATTGCCTTGGAATTCATTTCCCGTGGGGCAAGCTTCATTACTTGTGTTGATACACATACGAATTGTTTGAAATTTGTTCAAAAAAATGCAGCAACGATGGGTGCAGAAAAACGCATTCGAACAATGAAACTAGATATTTTAACGTTTATACAAAGAAGTAAAACCGAGTTTGATCTAGTTTTTGCTGATCCTCCATATGATTACAAAAATTATGAAACTCTTATTCAACTTGCTCTTGAAAATAAGGTGGTTGTGAAGGATGGTTTTTTTATTTTGGAACATAGTAAGCAAAAAGACTTTTCAATGCAACCGTGTTTTCAGTTTTTCCGTAATTATGGAAATGTAAGTTTTAGTTTTTTTAAACGCGAAATATGAAAGTTGCAGTTTTTCCAGGATCTTTTGATCCATTTACAAAAGGACATGAATCAGTTGTGGTGAAAGCCCTAAAGGTTTTTGATGAGGTTATTATTGCAATAGGAATCAATACCAAAAAACAACCTCTATTTGCATTGGATAAGCGAATACAACACATTGAATCACTTTTTAGCAGTAAGTTTCAAGTAATAACATTTGAAGGATTGACCGTTGATCTATGCAAGAGAATTGGAAGTGATCACATTATACGTGGATTGCGTGATGTGAAAGATTTTGAATTTGAAAAGTCAATTGCACAAATGAATCATGTATTGTATCCCGTTGAAACTATTTTCTTTTTAACGGAAATAGAATATGCTCCAGTGAATTCATCTATTGTGCGAGAGATTTTTCTCAACGGGGGAGATATTTCTGCCTTTGTAACAAATCCTATGATCTTAGTTTAAATGATATATAGTTGAATGTGCTAAATGAAGTTTCTTAATTTAATTTTACTTTTGATTTCTATTTCCCCTGTTTATTCACAGGTTAAAAGTGATTCTATTCAAATTAGAGGTGTCGGAAGCTTTTATATAAATGAAGAAATTGCATTATATACCATTGAAGATTATATTTCAGGAAAAGAAAAGTGTATTTTGAAATCTACTGTGGATTCAGTTGGTTTTTTTGAGTTTAAAATCCCACGTTTATATACTCAAAAATTAATTCTTCGCGCTAAGAAAAATTATTCATGGATCTATGTACAGCCGGGTGGAAATTACCTCGTCACCTTTCCTGAATTGAATGAAAAAGACACTAAAAGCCCCCAAGGAAATCAAGTGAATTTAACTTTTTATCGCTTAGACTCTACAGATATAAATTATAAGATCTTGGGCTTCCAACAATGGATAGACAATGAATTATCACAATTTTATCATTTGAAAAAAATCAAACAGACTGAATATGATACGCGATATAAAAAAATGAAAAAACGAGCAATTGACCTATATGGTATGGATACATCCTTGTTTTTTCGATATCATGTTAAGTTTACCTTTGCGGAAATGGATGATTTAGAAACTGTATCTGCACAAACGAGGCAACAAAAATATGTCCAAAATTTGGTGAAATACCCAATTTATTACAACAATGAGGCGTACATGAATTATTTCAATTTATATTATGGCAATTTGACTAGTTTTTTATCGAATGGTGTTAAAGATAAACTATATGAGGCTGTTGCTTATCGAAGTCCTTCACTTGCGATGGTTGCCTTGGGAGAGGAGCCAGAATTAAAAAATATTCAAATTAGGGAATTGAGTTTAATCAAGCTTTGTTATGATCAATTCTATGAAAAAAGGTATCCAAAAACCAATCTAATTTTAATGCTGGATAGCATAAGACAATATTCGAAATTTCAAAAACACCGTCAGATAGCCGGGAATGTTATTGATAGAATAACAGATTTGACACCTGGAACTCGATTTATTGATTTTTCTTTAAAGTGTGATAATAATAAGGATACATTAACCAATCAAAAGTTAGAAGGTAAGCACGTGTATTTTCATTTTTATGATCCATCTTTTGCCGAATCCAGTAGGGAAATTCAGCCACTTTTAAATCTCTATGAAAAATATAAGGACTATATTCAATTTGTTACTATTGTTGTTCAATCAGACGGCACTAAAATTTCAAACATCAATTTTCCTTGGTCAGTAGTTGAATTATCAGAAAAAGATGAGTTCATTCAAAAATGTAAAATTAATTCGTTTTCTTCCTACATTTTAATTGATGCCGCAGGTTATATTGTTGCTAATCCTGCATTAAAGCCAATACCAAATAGTGACTACGATACAATAGAACCTTATTTTTTTCAGATTAAAAAAATAATTTCAGGAGAACGAAGACGCAAGTAACATTTGTAACGTAAATTCAATTTATTATTTAGAGCTTTACAAATAAATGGATGATTTGGAGATTGTCGGACTTTTTTTAGCAGTACTAATTGGTATTTCTCTTGGACTCATGGGAGGCGGTGGAAGTATTCTAACTGTACCATTATTAGTATATTTTTTTCATGTAAATCCATTTTTAGCCTCCACCTATTCCTTGTTGATTGTAGGTGTCTCAAGTCTTCTGGGTGCAATTCCGTATATTAAAAATAAAGAATTTTATATTCCCGCAATCGTTCAAATGGGAATTCCATCTGTAATAGTCGTTTACATTACAAAGTATTTCCTAGTTCCACTCATACCTGATCAGGTTTATGTAAGTGAAAATTATAGAGTTAATAGTGATCAACTTTTATTGGTCTTTTTTTCACTCTTACTTATTGTTGCCGCATTTGCTATGATTCGAAAAAAAGAAGCTAAAACGCATAAAAAAGTTTCGGTTATTCAATTAACTTCACATGGAATATTAATTGGTTTTTTGACTGGATTAGTAGGTGTTGGGGGTGGGTTTTTAATAATTCCTGTTTTGGTTTTAGTTTGCGAGATTCCAATGAAAAAGGCGGTCGGTTCCTCCTTGATAATCATTGTTTTTAATGCGATTATTGGTCTTTATGCCGTAAAAGATTTTGCAAGTTTTGATCAGCTTCTTTTGCTGAAAATAAGTGTGCTTTCAATTTTAGGGATTGTTATCGGAACGCTACTTTCAAAAAGAATTGAGGGCGGAAAATTAAAAAAAGGTTTCGGTTGGTTTTTATTAGTAATGGGATTAGCAATACTCTTTAAGGAAATTCTTTCCTAAATTTAGTATTCAATATCCAAATTGAACATGCTTTTGAAGACATGTAAATTGGGGTTTTTACGCGCCATTAATTCAAATTTTTGTTTACTCGTTAAGAATTTTTCTTCCTCGGATTGTTCAAGTACTTGAAGTTCTATTTTGATTGAGTAATTTTTAAGGTGTTGTCGCAAATGCAAGAGGAAAGGGTCAATATGGGAAAGTATGTAATCTCTTTGAATTTCATTGTCTAAACTTATGACATAGACTTCGTCGCTTTGTTTTATCGGATTACGTTTTATTAAAGCATTATAAAATGTTTCCAAACCTTGTTCTTTAACAATAAAACTGTATTGTTTCCATACCATTTTCAATTGGTCTTCACTGAATATTTCGCGCGGGGCATTCTCTAAATTACTATTTATTTGCTCCACTTTTATTGGATTCAGCAATTCCTTAATAGATGGATGTGGGCTCGCGTAATTGCCTGTTGGTTTTTCAAAATTAACAGGAGTTTTTTGAGCTTGCTTAATTGAAATTGATTGGGGTTTAATTTCGGGAATAACTTTGGGAGCAACTGATTTTTCGGTTCTTAGAGATTGACCGACAAAAGGTAAAATATCAACTGATTCCGTTAAGGATTTTTTTTTTCACCCTCGCTTTGCAAAGAACATAACTGCATTAAGCAAACTTCCACTAAAAGTCGCTGGTTTTTGGCCGATTTAAATTCAACATCTGCCTTATTCAATACTGATAGTGCTCGAAGTATAAATGCTTGCTTTAGTTCTTTTGATTGTGCAACAAATCGTTGCTCGACAATATCACCAACCTCAAGTAATGGAACTGAGCGCTCATCTTTACACAACAATAAATTTCTGAAATGTTCTGACATTCCTACTAAGAAATTATGATTGTCAAATCCTTTATCTACAATTTCATTAAATAGCAAAAGTGCTGAAGGAATATCCTCCTGAAGATAGAATGATATGAATTTAAAGTAATACTCGTAATCAAGTATGTTTAGATTCGTTACAACATCTTGATAAGTGATGTTATTACCTGAAAAGGTAACAATTTGATCAAAAATCGAAAGAGCGTCACGTAAAGCACCGTCTGCTTTCTGTGCGATTAAAAATAATGCTTCCGGATCAGCGGTAACTAATTCCTTTGTTGCAATAACCCCCAGATGTTGAGCGATATCTTTGACCTTTATCCGTTGAAAATCAAATATTTGACAGCGAGATAAAATAGTTGGAATTATTTTATGCTTTTCAGTTGTTGCAAGAATGAAAATAGCATGCTTTGGTGGTTCTTCCAATGTCTTAAGAAACGCATTGAAGGCAGAAGGAGACAACATGTGAACCTCATCGATAATATAGACTTTATGATCACCTAATTGGGGGGCAATTCGAACTTGATCAATTAAACTTCGAATATCATCTACTGAATTATTTGAAGCTGCATCCAATTCATAAATATTCAATGATGCGCCAGTATTAAAGGACATACAAGAATCACAGGAATCACAGGCTTCTATTTGTTCGGTTCTATTGAAGCAATTTAATGTTTTAGCAAGGATACGTGCTGTAGTAGTTTTTCCAACTCCTCTTGAACCACAAAATAAAAATGCTTGAGCTAAGTGACCGCTTTTAATTGCATTCTTCAACGTTTCTGTAATCGTTCGCTGCCCTACAACCGTATCAAAGGTTTGAGGCCTGTATTTGCGTGCAGAAACAACAAAATCACTCATAGAAACAAATGTAAGAATTAAACAATTAAGCGC
>CAMBBW010000002.1 GCA_945863425.1 Lishizhenia tianjinensis | reverse complement strand
AGCGATCACCATGCCATCATTCCAACTGGAGTAAAACCCGGAGCTTGGACAATCGAGGAGAAAATCATTTATGATATGATTTGTAGGCGATTTATTGCCGTGTTTTATCCTGAATGCAAGGTTTCAAATACAACAGTTCTTGGCAAAGTAGAAGAACTTGTATTCAAAGCAACCGGCAAGCAAATCTTAGATCCCGGCTGGCGTGTTCTGTACCAGCAAGACAAAAAAGAGGACGAAGAAAAACAAACCGAGGAAGAAAAGACATTGCCCCTTTTTGAAGAAGGTGAAAGTGGACCACATGAGCCCTTTATTCATCAAGGAAAAACTTCAGCACCCAAACCTTATACAGAAGCAACCTTACTCCGAGCAATGGAAACGGCTGGTAAATTAGTTGACGATGAAGAAATGCGCGACATGCTCAAATTAAACGGAATAGGACGCCCCTCTACACGTGCAAACATCATAGAAACGTTGTTCAAGCGCAGATACATTGAGAAAAAGAAAAAAAATATCATTGCTACTGAAACTGGAATCAATTTAATTGACACCATTCAAAATGAATTACTGAAAAGCGTGGAACTAACCGGACAATGGGAGCGTAAAATTCGACTGATTGAGAAAGGAGAGTATGAATTGGCAACTTTCAAATCAGAGCTAATTAATATGGTTCGTGAGTTAACTGATGAAGTGATCTTTAATTCGTACGGAAAGCACATAAATTAGAATTAAAATAATTGACTGAAAAACAATGAGTTAAAGGAATTTTATAAAAAAAATTAATAAAAACAGAACCCACACTCTTGTTGAATCGATTTTATACTGTATATTTGCACCCTCGATTTTGATTCCGTAGCTCAGCTGGTAGAGCAATACACTTTTAATGTATGGGCCCTGGGTTCGAATCCCAGCGGGATCACCAAGAAACACTTAAACCCCTTGATTATCAAGGGGTTTTGTTTTTTAAGGTATTGAAATTGACCAAAAATTAACCAAAACCAACGGGCGAATTAAGGAATCATTATTGTTCTTGAAATTGTATTCAAAGAGGTAAATCCTTTAGCTCAAACATTTTCATTCTTCAATTTTTCGATATCTGACGATTATATCAATACTTTTACCCTATTGATGTCATTGTAACAATATATATCAAATTGATTCCAAACGAAATTGAAATTAAAATACTCTAATCTGGTTTTGGACATTACAAATTTCAGTTCATTTAATGAACCAAGTTTCATTTTAAAGGAGTAATTTTAAACTAAAAAAATATGGCATTTAATAAGCAATTATCCCTCGTGTTTTTTTTCGTTTCAGTCCTTTCATTCGGTCAAAACTACACCTCCTATCTCACCGGAAACTCAACGGATTTAGTAACAAACCCTACCGGTGGGATTTGCCTAATGGGTGGCGCTAGCGAAGATGATAATGCCATGAAATGGTTTTTAGAACGCGCTAATGGAGGAGATGTATTGGTATTGAGAGCGACAGGTTCTGATGGATATAATGATTATTTGTATGCTACCTTGGGCATCAATGTAAACTCTGTTGAAACAATCGTATGTAACAATATTAATGCAAGTTCGGATGCGTATGTCCTAAATAAAATCAATCAAGCTGAAGCGATTTGGTTTGCGGGTGGTAATCAATGGACGTATATTAGTTATTGGAGAAATAGTCCTGTTAGCGATGCCATCAATCTAGCAATTCAACAAAGAAATGTAGTGATAGGCGGCACAAGTGCAGGGATGGCTATACAAGGCAAGTATTATTTTTCAGCAGAAAATGGCACGGTAACCTCTAATACAGCAACAACAAATCCATTTGCCAGTACCATGACTGTTGATTCAACATCATTTATTCAAAATACTATATTGCAAAATGTTATAACAGATACACATTTCGATAGCCCAGATCGAAAAGGACGTTTAGTTTCATTTTTAGCAAGAATCTACACAGATTTCGGAATCTCAGGATATGCCATCGCTTGTGATGAATATACAGCCGTTTGCATTGATACCGTTGGACAAGCGCGTGTATTTGGTGGTCACCCTACTTATGATGACAACGCCTATTTCGTTCAGTTGAATTGTGAAGCACCCAATCCTGCACCAGAATCTTGCACCCCAGGAAATCCATTAACATGGGACCTAAATGGTCAAGCAGTTAAAGCATTTCAAGTAAAGGGTGATGCCGCTGGTTCAAGTATATTCAATCTTAATCTGTGGGAAACAAATTCTACGGGTAATTGGTATAATTGGAGCGTTTCTAATGGGGTTTTCCAGGAATCAGTTGGAATTGAACCGAATTGCCCAGCACTTGGTATCAATCAAGAAATGAAAGAAAATCAGGTATTGCTTTATCCTAACCCTGCAGAGGAAATGTTGACAATTGCTGTTGAGCCTGAACGCATAGGGGAATGCTATAAAATTGTGGATCAATTAGGTAAGACGATAAGAATTGGCGCTCTAGAAAAGATGAAGCATCAAATCCCGATTAGCGGAATTGAAAGTGGCATTTATACTGTTATTATTGGTAATCAATCTATTAAAAATATTGCCATTAAATAAGCTGTAATTAATGGAACTCTTATTACTTGAATAAAAACAGCGGTTCTTTTTCTTTTTATTGGAGAGAAATTGCAAGAAAAACCATAAATCCATAATTTATATATTAATAATATAAACTTCTGTATTTTAGTAAAATTAACTTTTATATTTTAGTAAAATTAATTACCTTTGTGAAAAAGGAATTCCATGGTACTAAAGTCAATAATAGAAGCGTGTGTGGCCGATCAGCGCAAGCAATTAATGCAAACCGATCTTGGGGTTAATCGATACGCCTTGGAAAAAATATCCTTGCGAAAAGAATTTATTACTATCATCACAGGAATCCGCCGATCGGGTAAAAGCACCTTGATGCACCAGCTCATACACCAATTGGATTCGGATTTTGCCTATTTTCATTTTGAGGATCCTCGTATATTTGGTTTTACTGTGGATGATTTCACCAAGCTGGAAGAAGTTTTGGGAGAGAAAAGCTATTATTTTTTTGATGAAATACAAAATGTTCCGCAATGGGAACTATTTATTCGAAAATTACACGATCAAGGAAAAACAATTTGTATTACTGGATCTAACGCCTCGCTTTTGAGCAAAGAATTGGGAACAAGACTAACCGGCCGAAATATAACGAAGGAACTTTTCCCTTTTAATTACCTCGAATATTGCAGGTTCCATTCATGGGAAAATAATTCAGAAAGTGCTTCAAAATACATGAATAATGGAGGGATACCGCTATTTATTAAAACAGGCGAAAAATCCTATTTGCATCAACTGCTGCGGGACATACTTTATCGAGACATCATCGCGCGGCACGGCATTCGAAACGGAAAAGTGGTGGAAGAAATCACACTCTATTTAATCTCAAACATTGCCAAGCCTTATTCATTGAATGGGTTGAAAAAAATCTTTGAACTGGGCTCCGCGAATTCAGTTTCGGATTATGTTTCTTGGCTGGAGGATAGCTATCTTTTTTTTACCTTGCCCCGTTTTAGCTGGTCGCTAAAGTCGGTAGCAGTTAACCAAAAAAAAATATACAGCATCGATACCGGATTTGCCAGAGCCAATTCTACTAGTTTTAGCTCAGATGCAGGAAGATTGTTCGAAAACATGATATACCTTTCACTGCGGCAAAAATTCAACAACTTATATTACTTCCGTGAAAAGGGAGAATGTGATTTTGTAGTGAAGGAGAAAGAAAAAGTGACTCAAGTTGTTCAAGCTTGTTATGAACTAAATACAGACAATCTTAAGCGCGAGTTAAATGGCCTAAAAGAAGCTATGGATTTTTTTGATTTAAAGGAAGGTACAATTGTAACGATGAATCAAACAGACACATTTGATCAGGGAGATAAACAGATACGAGTAGTTTCGGCAAACGAATGGTTGAAATTGACCAATATGCTCTAGCCGTATTGAATACAAGAAGCAAGGTGCTTATTGCTTGAAATAAGTATAAGCAAGAAAATAAATTGTACTTTTAATCTATCAATGGTTGTATGGTACGAATGGCTCTATTTTTTACGCTTCTCTTAGTTGGTTGTACCAATAATTCAAAACATGAAATTTCTTTTTACTATTGGAAACAAGATTTCAATTTAAATCAATCGCAAAAGGCTATTCTTGAATTCAATCAAGTTAAAAAACTATATGTAAAATTTTTTGATGTTACGTGGGACTCAAGAGAAAATAAAGCGAAACCTATTTCAAAAATAGATTTTAAAATACCTGTAGGAAAATTTAATATAATCCCTTGTATATTTATTGAAAATCAAGTGTTTAAACAAAATAACTCTGCTGATATTGCTTTAAAAGTTTATGGCCTTGTAGGTAAAATTGCCGAATCCAATAAATTACAATTGAATGAGATTCAAATTGATTGCGATTGGACAGATGCCACCCAAAAAGCGTATTTTTCTTTCTTAACACAACTCAAAAAAATCTCTCAAAACAAACAAATTATCACCTCCACACTGCGCTTACATCAATTCAAATACCCCAAAAAAACCGGCGTTCCTCCCGTTGAAAAAGCCGTGTTAATGTGCTATAATATGGGCAAAATTGACAATCAAAAAACAGATAATTCGATTATTTCAGAAGCTGAATTAAAGAAATATATCTTTGAAATCGATCCATATCCGCTTCCATTAGATCTAGCGCTTCCCTCCTATCATTGGGGATTAATTTATCGTTTGGGAAAACTAACACTGATTGTGAATGACATTGACCGCAATCAATTGAAATCATTCGCGTTCACTAAATTAAGTGAAAATAAGTTTCGAGCAGATTCAAATTTTTATTACGACAACACCTATTTTTGCAAGAATGATATTTTACGCATTGAAGAATCAGACCCCTCTACTCTATTAAAATGTGCAGAGATACTGGAAAAATCCAATCACCATTTCAATGACATTATATTTTATCACATAAGTTCCAATTCAATTTCAAATTATGAAAAAAATTTCTTTTCTAACCTTACTTCTTACATTCATTAATATTACAGTTCCAAAACACGGTCAAAACTGTGGCGGTTATTACATGTATTACCACATGCTTTTTGATAGAGACCTAGTTTTTTCAAGTGGAAAGTCATTAACCAGTTTTAATCTATGGAACTACAACTCATCCTTGTATGGAACTTATCCAATTCAATTACAAAATACTACTGAATGGGCAAATTTCCTAGAAAATAAATATATAGCAAAAGATTTGATCCCATTTATCTATCGCGAAGGAGGCTTTACAAACCACGCCCAAGAAATGAGTAATCTAAAACAGGGACGTGTCTCAGACAAAGAGATTTCACAGAAAGAAACTGTTTTCATCAATTACTTGGAATTATCTCTTCAGATCGAAAAGCATTTAAAGGCTTATGCTCCCGATCCTTGGTCGTACGAGGAGAAAGAAAAAACTAAAAATCCAGAAGAATATAATCGATTAGTAGCAAAAGCTAACCAGATGTTGCAAGTAGCACAGCATCAAATCATTAAAGAACGTTTGGCTTTTCAACTCATTAAGTTGCATCGGTACGAAGAAAATTACCAGGAAGTATTAAACGCTTTTGAAAGAAATTTTGCAGCAACGAATTCTTTTATTGGGTATTGGGCTATGGATCATTATGCAGGTGCTCTAGCAAGTATGGGTAGAAAAGCAGAGGCCAATTATTATTTTTCTAAAGTCTATGTTAATTCTCCTAGCAGAAGAGAAAGTGCTTATTTAAGCATTTCCATCAATTCAGAACAAGAAATGAATGAGGCGAAATCCCTTTGTCAATCAAACGATGAAAAGCTTGCCTTGCATTTTATTCGAGGAATAGAAACAAAAAACTTAGCAATTGATGACATTGATTTTATTTTCAAAAATGGAGGAAACCATGAATATGCACGTGTTTTGATGAGTCATGAAATAAATAAAATGGAATATTTACTACTTCCTCAAAATGGAGACAGCTTTGAATATTCTTCTGAAGATGATCCAATCAAGTCTAAAGACGAGGCAGTGAACTATATGAATAGATTAATAACACTTAATAAATTGATGCTTCCAAAAGACGATTCTAATAAATTCTGGTATCTAAGCCTTGGTTATTTGCATTTCCTGAACAAAGATTACGCAAGTTGTAAAGCTGTGTTGGATGGAAATACTCCAAAAGATGAAAGCTTAAAAAGGCAACACGCAGTTATCGATATCCTTAATTACGTTTCTTCTAAGTCAGAACTGAGCATTGTGGATGAGAATATAATTGGCCATAAGCTATATGAAATAAACTCCGACAATGAAACCCTGTCTTCCGTTTCTACTGTATCAAATGAAACGTCAAATACTTCATATTATGCAACAAACTATTATAGAAAAGGCAGCGAAGATTATAATACAATTAACGAATATCTATTTAAATTAATCTATACGAAGGTAAAAGGTAAAAATGACTTTAAAGAATTGGTTTTCAATGGCCAAACGATTGACTCTGACATATATGATAGAGATTTCCCGGAATGGAATGAAAATGAACAAGGTAAAAAAGCACTTTCACCTGAATATATTGCTGAATTGCTAACTGCTTTTGAAACTACTGAAAAAACTAAACTTGTGGAGTATGCTTCAAGATATTATTTTGGAATGGGCAAAAATTTTGATTCTGATGTATATTATTATATCTCTAAATTTTCTGATATTAAATATGTATTAAATGAACTTAAAGCAACGCTGCTCATGCGAAAACCTGAAAAATTAGCAGAAGCAATTGAAATTTTTGAAAAACTACCTGAAAATTTTTCTAATACAACAACTCGTTACACCGATCCATTTGCAATGACGGCAAAACCAATAATACTTAAAACGCCAGAAGAAATAAATTATGAAAATGCATTGGACAAACTAACCCTAGCCAAAAAACTTCAAATTCATTACGAGAAAGCGAAAGCAACAAACTCTGCGATAGATTATTACTACTTAGGATTAGCCTATTACAATTTATCTTATTACAGTGATTCATGGAAATTTCTTGCGTATTATCGTTGTACAACAAAACCAAATGGATTTACTGATAATTCCATATCCATGAACTTCTTGAATAAAGCGTTAACAATTGGATTAGGGAACAGAGAATTGGAAGCGAAAGCTCATTTTATGGCAGCGCGTTGCGAATTGAATTTATTCACGCAGAATTATGGGGAAATTCGAGATAATTACGAAGACAACTTGAATTTTTATAAATTCCTATTTGACATTAAGCAACAAGGATTTCAAAAAAACTTTGCCGTGTTAAAAAACACCTATTTTAACACGCAATTCTACCAAGATATAGTTTCAGAATGCAGTTATTTTAATTACTACTTAAATTAATTTAAAGCGTGCTTAGATTAAGAAAAGTCCTTCAAACTATCTTTGGAGATGTATTTCTCAAGTTTCACCCCCAAGAAAAACTAGATAAAAAAGTTCTGGTTACAATACTTGTTTCAGTGTTTTCGCTCGTTGCCATTCAGTACCTCAACTCGATCCAAAAAACACTACAATTACTCCATTCGCTGGGATTAAACGACTTGACATCTATTGCAATAGAATCGCTTCAAAAAGTCAATGATTATCAGTTATTAGATTTAAATTATTGGGCGATGTGCTCCTTCTTTTTTTACTTTATCGTACCTGTTTTAGTGATTAAATTTAGTTGGAAAGAGAAAATTTCTTCCTATGGACTTTCGCTGAAAGGACTCACCAAAGGAATGCGGTTTTACCTACTTTTTCTCCTAATTATGCTTCCTTTGGTTTGGATAGCCTCTCAAACTGAACAATTTCAGCATAGTTATCCGTTTTATCGATTAAACTATTCAAATGCTTCGTATGAAAATTTAGTCATTTGGGAGTGCTTTTATTTTCTTCAATTTGTTGGTCTTGAGTTCTTTTTCAGAGGTTTTATGGTTCATGCACTTAAAAAAAGGTTCGGATATTATTCCATTTTTATCATGATGATTCCTTATTGCATGATTCATTTTGGCAAACCTTTACCGGAAACGATAGGTGCTATTTTTGCAGGAATTGTTCTTGGATCAATGAGTTTGAAATCGAACTCTATTTGGCTAGGCGTACTTTTGCATTTTTCTGTTGCAATCTCGATGGATTTTTTCGCTGTTTGGAATATGAATTAGCTTCAATAACTTCCCATTGTCAATAAGTGAAACCAACGATCCTCCGTACATAAAAAATAGAAAATCACAATACTGACCATAAAAACACTTGCATGATAAGTAATTACGAAAAGTGGATTATTTTTCTTGTAAAACCAGACAAAAAATGGCAATAAAAATAGAGGAATGATAATCATACCCCCCCAAAAGAAGGTGAAATGAACTGGAATAAGATACTTAATGTGCTTTTGATTGGAAAGGACAACTTGCGGCGAATGAAATATCCAACTCCGTTCCACTTGAATTAAATTGTTACTTCTATATAACCCATAATTTTGAGTTTGAACCCAAAGCTTTTCATTTTTCGCAGTTTCAATTAACGATATTTGAGCCGAACCAACAGAAGAATATACCTCCTTCGAATAGCGTATAACTCGCTCATCCGTAAGATGACTTGGAAGAAGTAAATCGGCTATCATGCATAAAGAAATGATCAAGCCTGTGATAGCAGAAATTCGCAAATAATACCATCTCCAGCCTGACCTTAAGCGCATAAAATAGTTTGCAATCACTTTTTCCTGATGGCGCTTGTTCTCCTCGTATTTTGCGCGTGCTTTTTTTACCTTTTCCTCCCAAGACTCATCTGGTCTGGTCCGACGTGAGCTGTAATCCCCCACTCGTTGTTGCGGCATCTTTTTCTTACCGGTAACAATCTCGTAGGCTTCTTGAATTAAGATAAATTTTTCCTGTGCACTCGCTGAAGGATTTCTATCGGGGTGGTATTCAAACGCTAGCCTGCGGTAATTTCGTTTTATCTCTGCTTGTGTGGCAGATTCCGTTAGCCCTAATATTTGGTAGTATTTTTTCATTTTATATGATCCAAATATTGTTTTCGAGTAACTATTCGATCAATCTTACCACTCTGCGTATACCAAAATTTAGGTAGGAATAGCACCTCCTTGGGGCGACCATATTTCGGAAAATCAATTTCAAAATCTAACGAAATACTTTCCACTCCTTCAACAAACAAAACCACTTGCTCACCTAATATTTGATCTGGAACGCTCGAAATGAAAAAAGGATTTGGAATTTGTTTTGCAAGTAGGGATTCAATTTCTTCCGGATGAATTTTTACGCCCCCCGAATTGATCACAAAATCTGTCCTTCCAAGCCAACGAAATGCAGTTTCTGACACTAATTCTACTCGATCAGTTGTTTCTATAACCTCCGATTGTAAGGCTGTAAAATGGATTTGCAAGGCTTGATTCTCGTTGACGGAAAAATGAATCCCCGGTAATGAATTAAAATACTCATTTCCGCCATAGCCTACTTTTCTTAATGCCACATGGCTCGCAGTTTCCGTCATTCCGTAACTATGATATACTGTTATTTCTTTTTCGGTTAACTGTAGTTCCAATTCAGAAGAAATTGGACCTCCTCCCACTAAAATAGACCTGATTTTCCTTAATTTAGACTCAGACTCATCCAACATCACTTTCAATTGCATAGGGGTAACTGCAATAAAATCAATTGAAAAATCGCCAGATTTTAATGGATTAGCAGATGGAGTTTGAATGTATACACTCATCGAACTTTGCAACGCACGAACGAGCATCATTTTACCACCAATGGTACTGAGAGGTAAGCATAAAAGCGCCGTTGATTTAGCCGTTAAAGAAAAAAATTGTATCGTATTTTGAGCGGAAAAAAGCATGCCTTGTTTTGAAAGTTCAATCTCCTTGGGTGTACCTGTTGATCCAGAGGTTTTAACTTGAATAGTACGCACTATAGAATGCCAATCAGCCAGAAAATTCAAGACTTGACTTTCAATCTCAGCATCAACAACAAAATTCGACGGAATTTGAAACATGGATATAAAATTATTCAATCCCAAAACGTTAAAAAGCGGAATAGAATAAAGTTATTAATACTTTAGTGCTTATTAAGGCTGGCAATACAATGTATCGTACCAAGGAGAATATCCGGCCCAAATACCTAAAGCGCCACCGCTCAAATTTGTTGGGACGTTAATTGGTGTTGAGAAAGGACTTGAAGCGGAGGACATTTGGGCAAACTTTTTATCAAAAAAATTATATGTATTCAAATCCATTTTCGAAAACTTGACCACTACACTATCACCCAAGCGATAAAATCGTTTATAATCAACTAAATGGGTGCTGTCCTTTCTCCTCATTGGATTTTCTGCTTCAAAATCAAATGTTAAACCATTAAAAAATTTATCATTAAAATAGGCATTCCTTACTCTTTTAAAAATTAAATCTTTCGGTTGATTATCCGATGAAATATTTATTCGTTTTACTTCCCATTTATAGGCATCTACTTGACTCGCTGGATCCGCTAACCTTCCCCACGATTTACCATAATTAGGATTAGCATTGTCCGGCAACCAATAGAGAGACTCTAGCGGGGTTACTGGAGGCAAAAAAGTGGTAGCTTGATAGGTTTTACCTGATTCCAAAATTGTCAAGGTATAACTTTTATTAACCACTCCGCGCATCAATTCATTGGTGGTTGAATAAACAAAAATTGGCAACAACACAACATCTTCTGGTTCTAAGTCCAACATTTCGGCCATTTGATATTGAGATTCGATTGGCAATTCAGATATAGCAAACAGTTCTAATTGAATCGTGTCAACGCCATTGGAAACAGTTACAAAAGCATTCTGTACAAAGGTTTGAAGATAACTCCCTAAATCGGTTGGTTGGTAAATGTTGGCTGATTTTGAAAGTAACACTATAGGAAATGAACCTGTTTCAATTTTACCATCAACAACTAATTGTTCTTGGTAACCAGGAATATCAATTTTAACTTCCTTGGAACAAGAAAAAAGCATCAACGAAACCAATAAAAAAGCGAGTAAATTTTTAAACATTTTCTATTATTCGTACGAAATTACGAAAATATCTTCATCCTGTTTCTTAAAAAACTTTTCTTCTCTTGCAAATGCTTCAATACCTGCTGGGGTCTTTAGTTTAGACAAGGAAGATTTTACGCGTAGAAGCTTTTTATTCGTTTCTGTTTTTTGAATTGTTAATTCGGACAACTTCTTATTTTGTTTCATCAAATGAAAAATATCCCAATCATCTAAAAACAAGGCATAAATTAGGAAAACAAGGATGGTAACGAGGAATTTGTTTTTGATAAATTTCAACAAAGTTACTTTCCAATTCATTGCACGGATTTTTAATAGGTAAATTTATTTCATTTATTCAATGAAATCTTTTTATTCCAACAAACTTTTTAAAAGTGATTTGTTAAACCTTTTAAGAGAAAGCAACCCCACAATAAATTTGTTTATTTACTTTTAGCAGAAATTATCCGATTCAAGATCTTAACCAAATGGGATTTATACAAAAAGACGCTTTACTTGCTACACTGATTACCTACGTGGGCATTGCCTTAGGTTATTTAAATCGGGGCGTGCTTTTTCTGGTTTTATTCACCAGTCAACAAATTGGATTAATTAGTCTTATAACAACAATTGGATTATTGTTTGCACAATTGACAAACCTGGGAAGTATATACGTCACATGGAGATTTTTCCCTTTTTTTAGAAATGCAGAAAGAAAAAATTACGGATTTCTCTTAATGAATTGTTTAATTATCCTTGTTGGAATATCGATTTTCTCAGGGATTTACTGGATTTTCAAGTCAGATATTGCTCAATTCTACAGCAAAAAATCAGCCGAATTCTTGGATTATTATTTCTGGATTATCCCTGTTGGAATAGCAAATGTTTTTTTTATGATTTTCGATTATTACCTACGAGGTCTTCATAAAAATCTTGTTTCTGTTTTTCTCCAAGAAATTGTGCTTCGCTCCGTGACATTGACATTACTAAGCTTATTTGCATTTGAAATTATTACGTTCGATCAATTTCTGATTTATAACCTACTTGGTTATTTTGTTCCAACCGTTTTTTTACTGATCTACCTCATTCGATTAGGCGAATTTCATTTATCTATTAAATCGATAACTATTCCAAAACGATTCAGAAAAATACTATTGAATTTTAGTTTATTTAGCTATATCAATACATTAACAACCTTATTAGTTATTTCCTTAGACACCATGATGATCGCTTCATTCATTGGTCTTACTGCCACAGGTGTTTATACAAATATCATTTACCTTACTTCGGCAATTCAAGTACCCTATCGTTCTGTCGTTAGAATCAGTTCACCATTAATCGCAAAGTATTGGAAAGAAAAAAATATTCCAGAAATGCAAAAACTCTATCAAAAAGTAAGTTCATTAGGCATGCTTATTGGCACCTTTTCGTTTTCCATCATATGGATTAATCGAATTGAATTATTTTCGTTTTTACCAACAGAGTACCAAGCAGGCATATTCGTTTTTCTATTTCTCATGATTGGTCGAATGGTGGATATGGTTGGAGGGCTAAACGGAACCATTTTTTCAACTTCTCGCAAATACAGATACGATTTGTTATTTTCTGTTTTTCTTTCTTTTACCGTATTTGGGTTGAATTATTGGCTTATTCCTATCTACGGAATTATTGGCGCTGCTGCTTCTACTGGTTTCGCTTATGTCATCTATAATATTGGGCGAATTTGGTATATATACCATTCGTTTCAAATTCATCCATTTACCAAGAAGCTTTGGTATTTACTCCTTCTTTTCCTTGTATTAATGGGTATTAATGAATTTATATTCATGCAACTTAATTGGCCGAATCAGTTTGTATCAATCGGTGTTAAAACTATTTTTTTCTCATTCGGATTTATTGTTCCGGTTTTTCTATTTCGCTTAGAACCAGAATCAATCGCTTACTACCAAAAATGGAAATTACGCTTACTTAAGCAACGACATTCCGGTTAATGATTTTTGAATCATTTCAATTAATAATTCAATTAATTCTTTTACTTTTACATCACAAATAATAGAAAAATGAACTTACACGAGTATCAAGGAAAACAAATTTTAAAATCGTACGGAGTTTCTGTGCAAGAAGGAATCGTTGTTGATAGTGTTGAAAACGCACGTGCAGCAGCATTAAAACTGACAGAAGAAACTGGTACTTCTTGGTACGTTGTTAAGGCTCAAATTCATGCAGGTGGGCGAGGAAAAGGAAAAGTAACAGAAACCGGATCACATGGTGTTGTTTTAGCAAAAGGGATTGATCAAATCGAAGAAAAAGTACAAGGCATACTTGGAGGGCATCTTGTTACGTTACAAACCAGCGCTACCGGAAAAAAAGTAAACAAAGTGCTAATTGCACAAGATGTGTATTATCCTGGTGCAACAGAGACAAGTGAGTTCTATATGTCTGTTTTGTTAGATAGAGAAAAAGGATGTAATGTAATTATTTATTCTACTGAGGGCGGAATGGATATCGAACATGTTGCAGAACATACACCACACTTAATATTTAAAGAACATGTGGATCCTCGAGTAGGACTTCAAGGATTTCAAACAAGAAAAATAGCGTTTAATCTTGGTTTGTCTGGAGAGGCGTTTAAACAAATGACAAAATTCGTTGCTTCGTTATATAAAGCGTATGATGGAATTGATGCTGCCATGTTTGAAATTAATCCAGTTCTTAAAACATCAGATAATAAAATTATTGCTGTTGATGCGAAAGTTACTTTGGATGGAAATGGACTAATGCGTCACCCTGACTATTTAGCGATGAGGGACGTAACGGAAGAAGATGCAACCGAAGTGGAAGCAGGTGAAGCAGGCTTGAATTTCGTGAAATTAGATGGAAATGTTGGTTGTATGGTTAACGGAGCAGGTCTGGCAATGGCAACCATGGATATCATCAAATTATCGGGTGGTAATCCGGCAAACTTTTTAGATGTTGGAGGAACTGCAAATGCAGAGCGTGTTGAAAAAGCATTCAAAATCATCTTGAAAGATCCAAATGTGAAAGCCATCTTAATTAACATTTTTGGTGGAATTGTTCGTTGTGACCGTGTTGCTCAAGGAGTAGTTGACGCCTATAAAAATATGGGCTCTATTCCTGTTCCAATTATTGTTCGTCTTCAAGGTACAAATGCTGTTGAAGCAAAAAAATTAATTGACGATTCTGGTTTGAATGTACATTCTGCGGTATTGTTGCAAGAAGCAGCAGACAAAGTAAAGGAAGTTTTAGCGTAATTAAATAATATCTTTTCATCAAGCCGGTTTTTGCCGGCTTTTTTGTTATTAAAAAATCTGGTATGTTGAAAATTGATATGCACACCCACATTATTCCAAAACATCTACCGAAATGGGCGGATAAATTTGGTTATGGTGATTTTATTCACTTAGAACATGTTGAGGAGGGAGTTGCCGACATGATTCAAGGTGGTAAATTCTTTAGACGAATCGAAGAAAATTGCTGGAATGAAGAAAAACGTATCCAAGAATATTCAAACTTCAACACGCAAGTGCAAGTTGTTTGTACAATTCCCGTTTTATTTTCATATTGGGCAAAACCTGCTGATTGTGAGGAGTTATCTAAATTTTTAAATGATCATATTGCCGATCTTGTGGCGAGATTTCCAAAGAATTATATTGGACTTGGAACTATCCCCATGCAAGATACTGAAACAGCAATTCGCGAGTTAAAACGTTGCAAAGAAATTGGTTTGGTCGGAGTTCAAATTGGTTCTAATATCAACACAGAAAATCTCAATGAAGATAAGTTCTTTCCAATTTTTGAAGCTTGTCAAGAATTAGGATTAGCTTTAATGATACATCCTTGGCAAATGATGGGGTTTGATCAATTACAAAAATATTGGCTTCCTTGGTTGGTAGGAATGCCTGCAGAAACTTCACGTGCCGCCTGCTCATTGATTTTTGGAGGAGTATTAGAACGCTTACCCAATCTTAGAATTTGTTTTTCTCATGCCGGTGGGTCTTTTTTACCCACAATTGGAAGGATTGAACATGGATTCAATTGTCGACCGGATTTGGTAGCAATCGACAATCCAATAAATCCAAGGGAATATATCGGTAAATTTTGGGTTGATTCTATAACGCACGACATAGATGCTTTAAAATATATTTTAAAAATGCAAGGCAGTAAAAAAATATGCTTGGGCTCTGACTATCCGTTCCCTCTAGGAGATTTAGAAATTGGTAAATTCATTGAAGAAAGCGATTTAAGTAAAGAAGATATTGAAAATGTTTTTTGTCATTCCACTTTGGAGTGGTTGAATTTACCGATCACGAAATTTCTTTAATCAATTTTCATTCGTATGCGCCATTCCTTTGGATAAAGGTTATTGAAACGATTACCCAAATGATTTATCCAGCCAAGCGGCTCATTTTGATAGGTCATTAAATAATATCCTTTATGAACTGAAGAAATTGGAAATGTTTCTCCTTTCAAATAATGTAAAGCCATTTCCTTGGTTAATTCGATTTTTGAAATCTCAGGATGCCTAATTTTACTCAATGCTAATTCATGATTTGGCTCAATCTTATTTGGAAAAATGGTTCCAATTGCAACCCCTATCTTTGTACAATTCATGAAAAAATCAAGCGTTTCAACAGTCGTTAAATGAAATTTTCGAAAAACTGAAACCCCATTTTTATATTCGATAGCCACTAAATCATCTGTCTTTACTAATGAATCAAATTTCTGAAAAATCTGATTAGGTAGTACTTTTAAGCGGGATCGTATTTTTTTTCCTGCCGCGATCACCTTTTTTTTTCTTAAAACAGCACAATAAAATCCTTCACTTGGGGTACTGCCAGGGGCAAAATAACATCCAATACCTCCTCGTCCAGAAATAGCGCCTGTTGGAATGTTAAATGAAATTAATTCTGCATTGAGATTTTCACACATCCAATTTACGTTGTCCTCGTTTTCTTGCTGATTCAAGGTACAGGTTGAATAAATCAAACAACCATCTTCTTTGAGCGCGTCCCAAACATCTGAAACAATATCCTTTTGGCGACTCGCACACATATCAACATTATCCTCAGACCATTCCTTTCTCGAATCGGGATCTTTGCGAAACATACCCTCACCGGAACACGGCGCATCAACTAACACTACATCAAAAAAAGAAGGGATTCGCTGAAAATGAATAGGTTGATTACCCGTTACAACAACATTAGCACAACCCCATTTAGACAAATTCTCACGTAGAATAACATTTCTGGTTGGAATTATTTCATTGCTTACTAAAAATCCTTGTTCATCCAAAAAAGAATTTAACAAAGTTGATTTCCCGCCAGGAGCAGCGCATAAATCAAGAATAATGGAAGACTTGGATACTTCTATTTGCTGAAGAATGGATTGAATAAACATGGATCCAGCTTCTTGAGGGTAATAACATCCAGAATGAAAAAGTGGATCAAGGGTGTAAATAGGTCTCTTTGGTAAATAATAAGCACCTGAGCACCAAGAAACTGACCAATCAAATGGAAATAGAGGTTCTGATTTACTGGGATTTAATCGGATAGAAATTGGACTAGAATCTTCCAATGCAGACAATAATTTATCATCCCAAAAAGAATCGGATTTAATTCTCTCAATAAATGCTGTGGGTAAAGCTTCCAAAATAACTTAAAACATGTAATGATTTATCTAAACAAAAAAACGCCGACAACAAGCCGGCGTTCTAAACCAAATAATCAACCTAACCTAAATAAGACCTTAAAATTCTATTTTTTGAAGAATGTTTTAATCTTCGAATTGCTTTCTCTTTTATTTGACGAACACGCTCTCGAGTAAGATCGAAACGAACTCCAATTTCGTCTAATGACATTGGGGATCTTCCTTCCAACCCGTAGAACAAACGCACCACATCACTTTCTCTCTGAGTCAATGCCGTTAGTGATCGTTCAATATCTTTGCGCAATGATTCTACAACCAAATTGCTTTCCGGACCAGGTAATGAATCATTCGCCAAAACATCATACATACTTGACGAGGACTCATCGCCTTCAACCAACGGCGCATCCATTGATACATGACGACCATTATGAGAAAGTGATTGTTTAATTTCCTCGGTGGTACAGCCTATAAACTCAGCTAATTCTTCTGCAGAGGGCGGTCTTTCAAACTTTTGCTCTAATTCAGAATATGCCTTATTAATTTTGTTTATTGATCCAATTTTATTCAATGGTAAACGTACAATTCGAGCTTGCTCTGCCAACGCTTGCAGAATCGATTGACGAATCCACCAAACTGCATAAGAAATAAATTTAAATCCACGCGTTTCATCAAATCGCTCTGCTGCTTTAATTAAGCCAACATTTCCTTCATTGATTAAATCTGGTAAAGCCAACCCTTGATTTTGGTATTGTTTGGATACAGAAACCACAAACCGCAGATTTGCTTTGGTTAAACGCTCCAAGGCCGCTTTATCGCCCGTCCGTATTCTACGTGCTAATTCAACCTCTTCCTCTGGAGAAATTAAATCTACACGACCAATTTCCTGTAAATATTTATCTAAGGAAGCAGTCTCTCTGTTAGTAACTTGTTTTGCAATTTTAAGCTGACGCATGATAGGAAAAAATTAGTGTTCAAAGCCTATAACGTAGATTAAAAAAAAAGGTTGGTTTTTTTAGCCTTTTTTTTCAAATAACTCCTTTGTGCGATAATTTCGTTGTTTTTGTCGAACTATTGATTTTGTTTAAACTTATGGTTTGGTAAAAAAATAGACCATACACAAACAAACAATTAGGGAGATGGAAATATTTAAGATCGCTAAGAAAGTTTGTCCGGTATTGAACAAATGTATTGTTTCAAATGAAAATGTGCTAAATGTACTAAAGCCCCCGCAAAAACCTATCAATACAAGCGGTTGCAACCAATGAAGTTCTGGTTTTTTATATAAATACACAGAAATTAATGCGAAAATCAGGGTTGATAACAGATTCGATAAAAGTGTTGCAATTGGAAAATTGACTATCGTTCGAGCAAAAATAAGGGATAGTCCATATCGCGCAATACTTCCCAATCCTCCGCCTAGAAAAACAAAGATAAATTTCATTTAGCGTTTAATTTGTTTATTACTCGAACATACACCAATTTATAAATGCCAATTGAAATGCCTGCGCCAACAATCCACCCTACAAGAACGTCAGAAAAATAATGTACACCTAAATAAACCCTACTCAACCCAACTAAACCAACACAAAACCATAAAATCCAGGGATATTTAAATCGATTTACAGTTAATAGAAAAAAAGTTGCAATAGCCGAAAAATTAGCGGCGTGTGAAGATATAAATCCAAACATTCCACCGCGATAATACTGACCAGAAGACATCTGGTAATAATGAAGTTTTGATTCAATTAGCAAGTTATGCGAAGGTCGATAGCGTTGGACAACCTCTTTAAAAGCATTTACAGAAACAAAATCAACCAAAGAAACAGTGAGAATTAACACTAAAAAAAACAATGCTGCGTCTTTAATACCAAACCTTTTATATACAAACCAAATCAAGAAAAGATAAAGAGGAATCCATGTAATTCGAGCAGAAACAATCCACATAAACTCATCTAGAAAGGGGGTATGTAAACTATTCAGTAATACTACAAATTGACCATCTATTTTCTCTAACCAATCAATCATAATTGAGGTGCTTCCAAATCAAATCTTTCAATTCGGTTAACCCTTGTTGCGCAACAGAAGATATAAATAGAAAAGGAATTTTAGGTAAATCTTTTTGAATAGCCATTTTCAATTCATCATCAAGCATATCCGATTTAGAAATGGCAAGTAATCGATCTTTGTGCAGTAACTCTGGATTAAACAACTTTAATTCCTTAAGTAAAACGTTGTATTCCTTTTTAATATCATCGCTATCTGCCGGAATCATAAATAAAAGCAAAGAATTTCGTTCAATGTGACGTAAAAAACGCAATCCCAATCCTTTACCAGCATGCGCTCCTTCTATAATTCCAGGAATATCTGCCATGACAAAAGAACGAATATCACGGTAATTCACCATTCCTAAATTGGGTCGAATTGTTGTGAACGGATAATCAGCTATTTCAGGTTTTGCAGCAGAAATAACAGATAGCAAGGTGCTTTTTCCCGCATTCGGAAAACCAACAAGCCCAACATCTGCCAATAATTTCAGTTCTAAAATTTTCCATCCTTTAAGCCCTTCCTCGCCCGGTTGTGCAAACCGAGGTGTTTGATTCGTGGGAGATTTAAAATTATTGTTCCCTAATCCTCCCCTTCCCCCTGGTTGAATCAATTGCTGTTCACCATTCTCCGTAATTTCAAACAAAATTTCGCCCGTTTCAGCATCCTTTGCTATTGTTCCTAAAGGAACATCAATAATTTCATCAGTACCTTGAGAACCCGTTTTTAAATTTCCCGCTCCATGCGCCCCGTGACTAGCCTTTATGTGTTTTTTAAACTTCAAATGCAGTAAAGTCCACAATTGAGAATTACCCCGAACAATCACATGACCTCCTCTACCCCCATCACCCCCATCAGGGCCACCCATGGGTATGTATTTCTCACGACGGAAATGAGTAGATCCTGCGCCTCCATTGCCAGATGAACAATGAATTTTTACGTAATCAACAAAATTATCAGATGCCATTAATTTTTATATGTTTCTAGAATCTACAGCCTCAAAAAGTCTATCTGTTATTTCATTTATTGTTCCTAATCCGTCTACGAAAATCAGTTTATTTTGAGCTTGGTAGAAACTTTTTACAGGTGCCGTTTCTCGGTTATAAACAGCAATTCTATTCTCAATGATAACAGGATCAGCATCATCTGGGCGACCACTAACAGCTGCGCGATTTAATAACCTGTTTTTTAATTCATTTTCCTCAACATCCAAGGCCAACATCAATGTGATCTCTGTCCCGATAGATTTCAATAACTCATCCAAAGCTGTAGCTTGCGCATTGGTACGGGGAAATCCGTCGAAAATATAACCTTGAGATGAATTACTTTTCAAGACTTCAGCACGAAGCATATCAATCGTAACTGAATCTGGAACCAAATGTCCTTGATCCATAAAACTTTTAGCCAATTTCCCTAAATCAGTTTCTCCTTTAATATTTGCTCGAAAAATATCACCCGTTGAAAGGTGTGTTAATCCATATTTCTCAATTAATCGTTCAGATTGAGTTCCCTTGCCAGCCCCTGGGGGGCCAAATAATACAATGTTCAACATAATTTCATTCTTTAAGTTGATATAAATCTTTCAAATTTCGCCCACGCTCATCATAATCCAACCCATAGCCTAAAACGAATTTATTTGGTATGACAAAGCCTTGATACTTGGGTACATGAATGCCTTTGAATGCTTCTGGCTTGAATAACAATGTACAAACTTCAACAGACAAAGGATTGAGTTCTTGCAAGTTTTCTTTCAATGCTTGAATGGTCAATCCAGTATCCACAATATCTTCAATTATAATGATATGGCGATTAGTGACGTCAATCGAAATTTCCATTTGCCTTGTCACTACACCAGTAGAAATTGTTCCGACATAGGAACTCAATTTGGTAAATGTAATATCGCATGTATCGGTATAGTGTTTCAATAAATCAGCGGCAAACATAAAAGCACCGTTCAGTACGACCAAAAAAATTGGATTTTTACCCGAGTAATCCACCATTAATTTTTCAGCGATTGCTTCAACTTCTCCCTGAATATACTCAGATGGTATAAAAATCTTAAATGATTTATCGTGTATTTGAATATTCTGCTGCATACCGACTACAAAGGTAACGCTTTCTTATGTAAACACAATTATCTGTTCCAATCGAATTTCATTGAATTGGAAGAAGTATATTTGCAAGAAAAAATTATGCTTGTTTGGATTTTATTTATTCTATTAATCTTTGGATTGTTAGCACTCGATTTAGGTGTTTTTCATAAAAGTAATAAACCTGTTTCAATTAAAGAATCGTTAGCTTGGACGTGCGTTTGGATTACTGTTGCTCTTCTTTTCGGTGGTGTAATTTATTGGATTTACGATACTAATTTTATGGGTATGAATCCCAAGAATGTTTCAGCGGGGAAAACAGTTTTAGATTATTATACAGGCTATGTTATCGAGGAATCTTTAAGTCTTGATAATATTTTTGTTATCGCCATGATTTTTCAATTTTTTAAAATTGAACCTAAATTCCAACATCGGATACTGTTTTGGGGTATTTTAGGCGCTATTTTTTTCCGCATGATTATGATTGTGTTGGGTGCGGCATTTATTGAAAGCTTCGCTGCTGCTACCTATATTTTTGGAGGAATTTTATTGTATTCTGCATTAAGAATGATTAAGCAAAGTGATGATGACAACGAAGATTTCACAAAATCATTCGCTATTAGAATGCTATCTAAGATTTACCCAATCGATTGGAAAGCTAAAAGCGATGGCTATTTTATCAAAAAGGACGGGAAAACAGTAGCAACAGCTTTGTTTGCAACCTTAGTTGTCGTGGAGTTCTCTGACATTCTTTTTGCCATTGATTCAATTCCAGCTATTTTTAGTATTACTACTGACCCTTTTATTGTTTTTAGCTCGAATATTTTCGCGATTATGGGACTAAGAAACCTGTATTTCTTTCTATCAAATATGTTAGATCGCTTTCATTTCATGAAATATTCGCTTGTTGTGGTGCTTATGTTTGTGGCGATTAAAATGCTAATCGTAGATTTTTACCACATCGACGCAATGGTTTCTTTGATTGTTATTCTAGCAGCATTAAGTGGTGGAATATTAATCTCGTTGGTGAAACCCAAAAATGCAAATCATTAATTCATAATCGATGACTGTTGATGAATATATAGCGAATATTCCAGCCGATAGATTGGATCAATTTCAATCAATTCGTGCAGTAATTAAACAAAATTTACCTGCTGGTTTTGAAGAATGCATTGGTTATGGTATGATTGGTTATGTGGTACCTCATGCAATTTATCCAAATGGATATCATTGTGATCCTAAACTCCCCCTACCATTCCTTTCTTTGGCTTCCCAAAAAAACTCAATAAATCTCTATCACATGGGGATTTATATGAATCCTGAATTACTTAATTGGTTTGTTGAATCGTATTCCCAACAAGTGAAGGGGAAATTAGACATGGGGAAAAGTTGCATCCGTTTCAAACCTCAAAAAGAAATCCCTTTGGCCTTAATTGGCGAATTATGTAGTAAGGTTTCGGTAGCAGATTGGATTAGTATTTACGAAAAACAACTCAACAGATAAGTCAAATATCGACAACAATGCTATGTTTATCGATCAATTTTCTTAAATTGATCAGAGCATAACGCATGCGACCCAAAGCTGTATTGATGCTAATATTTTCTGATTCGGCAATTTCTTTGAAAGACATATCATGAAAAATACGCATGCTCACTATTTCACGTTGGGTTTTTGGTAAATAATCAACCAATTCAACCATTTGATCAAGTAATTCTTTACTTGTAATTTGGTCTTCAATATTCTTCGTTGGGCATGAAATATTAGTCAGTATCGAATACTCGGATGAATTAGATGACGCCTCAGAAATCATACGAACCCTAGAATTTCTTCTAAAATGATCAATGATTAAGTTGTGTGCTATTCGCATGACCCATGGTAAAAACTTACCTTCTTCATTATATGATCCTGCCTTGATTGTATTAACCACTTTTATAAATGTATCCTGAAAAATGTCATTAGAAAGATCAGTATCCCTAACTTTCATTTGAATAAAACGGAAAATTTTATCCTTGTGACGAAAAAGCAACGTTTTAAACGCTGTTTCATTTCCATCCTTGTATAATTGCACGAGATATCGATCGTCCAGACTTGATATAGCTTCCATAATTAACCCTTATAAATTGTAATTCAGAGTAAAATTTGGTTCTATAGGCGTTCGAGTTTTATAATTTTTTTCGAAGATAGAACATTCTATTGAATTCTCCAATAAAAATGAAAATTTTGCATTATTGTATGAGTATTTGCTTTAATCAACCGATAATTTAACCCTTCGTAGAATACTTTTGATGAATCGAATCGATGCGTTGAGCAATAATCTCACGCAAAGAAAGGGGCATGAGCACCTCTACCTCTCCCCCAAAACTCAAAATACCGCGGATTATTTCCTCTGAAATAAAAACGGTCAACTCAAAAACACAATGCTCCGAATGCTCTGCTGTTTTTTGTTGTGAATGGTGAAAAGGTTGTGATTCAATATATTTTGACGAAATCGTATCCGCTTTCAGCACAATTTGTTCCGGATCACCCTTATATGCTGTGATTCCAGTTGAATATTCGAAATAGGTATTTGGATTGAAAAATGATGGAGTATCGCATTTATCGGTGCAAATTTTTAATCCTTCCATGCGATCCAGCGCATAAGTTATGACATCATTTTTTGACCCATCAAAGGAAATTAAGTACCATCGATTTCGATATTCCTTTAAAAGTAATGGTGATACTTCACGCCACTTAGATTCTGTAGATTTAAAACTTTTGTAATCAAAAGCTACTTTCACTTTCTGCAAAATTGCTTCGTAAAGTAAGGGAAGAAAATCATTCCCACCGCTGGAATAAGCTGTTTCAAATTGGACAATTTGGTTTGAATCATCGATCGGTTGTTTGGATTCAATCGTAACTCTGTCCACAATTTTATCAATTGCTTGACCAAATTGTTTAAACATACCAACATCTCTAAATTGCTGCAGCGTATTTACAGCGAACTGAATGGATTCTAGATCTTCTTGTGTTAATGGAATATCATTGATGGAATACGCGTCATCCTCATAAAAATAACCCCCATTTTTTTTACTGTATTTTATGGGCGCATCGTGTTCCAAACGCATTGCGAATAAATCCTTTTCAATTGTTGAATCGCAAATATGTTCCCCGTAATTTGACCCAAACAAATTCTCTTCACAGGCTTCTCTCAGCTCTCTTTTGGATGGAAAAGGTTTGTATTTATTTCGAATACAGCGATCAATAATTCGGTATCGAATGAGTGCATTCTTAATGTGAGGCATTTTACGAAATCACTTTTGAATGATAACCAAAAAGCTCGAAAAACTTAATTGCTTTTACCACCTCTTCAGGAACATCTTCTTCCCAAGAGGATGCGCCAGATTTTATTTTACTCAAAACATCATCAGACCAAATACTCAATAGCTTGGGGTCGTATGATTCAATGGCTACCATTTTATTATTATGCAACATAAAATCAAGTAAGCCTCGAAGATTATCCGGTATTCTTACCGTTGACAAATCATACAATGAACCATCTTCCACATTCATGGCTGGATATACATACAATTTCACATTATGACCAAAGCCTCTGCCAAAGGCCTCCAATAATCCACCAGGTAAATTATCGTAATAACGTTCGTCAAAAATAGTAGTTAAATTATATACACCTAATATAACACCCAATAGGTTTTCTTTGGCAATTGTCGCCAAATACTCTACCATTTTGTAATGTTTTAAATAATTGGATATCATCACCGTGTAACCCAAGGAACCTAATAATTCTGCTCGATCCACGAAATCCTTATCTGATATTTTCCCATCTGCTGTAAGATCTTTGAGCGTTAATTCAAAAACAACTTCAACTTTTTCCGCATCAACCTGCGTTTCTTTGATGAATTGTTTACGCCCATTTTCAATCATATCGATATGAACCTTGGTTACCGGACGGAATCTTCCTCGCATGAGTAAGATATTCTTTTTATAAAGTGCCGTTGCTGGCTGAAGAACGTTTTTAGCTAAATCAAACATGGTCGCATCTGTCATACCACGCTTCACCAAATTCAATGCAATAATACGATTATCAATGTTTTCAAAATCAGGACCTGATACACACAGCATATCAATTTCCATTCGATCACGCGGGAGACGATGCGTTAAATCAGTCAAGAAATCATCTAAATTATTGTGATGGAAATAGCAAGCATGAATAATGTTTACTCCCAAAATACCAAGCGCTTCTTGTTGCGCCTTGTTGCTTGTATCATGCATTTTAACATGGAGAATAACATCATTGGGCTGACCATCCAACGCTAATTGAAACCGCATGCCTACCCAACCTTGACCTTGATTAGTTTTATGATAATTCAGTGATTCTACAGTATTACAAAAAGCAAAAAATCGAGACTCCTTTGATTTACTTGGCAAACGAAGTTTCAATTGATTAAATTCTGTTTCTAGCATGGTTACGAGTCGCTCTTCGCACACATAACGCACCGCTTCTCCATACAATGAATCGGAAACCTTCATGTCGTATGCAGACTGAGTATAAGCAATCGTACCAGAACTTCCTCCCGCTTTAAAGAAATTAGCCGCTACCTCTTGGCCTGCGCCAATCTCAGCAAAACAACCATAAATATCTCTCTTTAAATTAATTTTGAGCGCCTTATCCTCAGTAGTTAATCGAATGTCCTGAATCATATTAGTGTGGATCTTTAAATTTTGGATTATTGACGAAGTTATTGTCCGTAAGCGTAAGTAAAAATTTCTTCAACAAGTACTTTTCCTGTGCATCAAGCTGAACACCTCCTTGACTTCCAAATTCTATTAAAGGATCAATTGTTGAACTCATGTGTATCCCGCTTGAATAATGTTCAATGACCTCATCTAAATTGGCAAATCTACCATCGTGCATGTACGGTGCTGTCAAAGCAATGTTTCGCAAGGTTGGAACTTTGAATTTATAATTGTCTTCTGGATTATTGGTTACATGTGCCCTACCTAAATCGTTAAAAGCATTGGGAAGTAACCCATTATTACTAAATTTCTTTACACGCATTAAGGGGCCATTGTGGCAATGAAAACAATCAGCACCATCTAAACTTTTGAAAATATCATATCCAGCCCATTCTTCTACATCAATAGTTTGAAAAATAGATTGTTCAGCCGCTGTTAGTGGCATACTATTTTCGTATTTGTACATTACATCGAATTTAGATTGACCAGAAATCAGTGTTCGAATAAATTGTGCGATAGCCTTTGCTGCTTTGGTTGAGTCAATTCCTCCTTCGCCAAAAGCCCGAAAAAACATATTTCGATAGGCCATATCCTGATCTAGTTTTTTCACTGCATTTTTCCAAGATTCATGCATTTCGATTGGATTGATTACCGGCTCCAAAATTTGTTTTTCTAATGTGGTTTTACCTCCATCCCAAAAAAAGAAATTTTCCCATCCCATATTTATCAATGCCATAGATTGTCTATTTCCTTGAATTCCATCAATTCCAGTTGAATATTGGTTGGGATCTGAAAAAGAATTTTGAGGCATGTGACACGTAGCACAATTCATTGAATTATCACCACTTAATTTCTTTTCATAAAATAGGAAACGACCTAATTCTACTCCTTCAGCTGTCATTGGATTATCTGAAGGGATAATCATATCTGGAAAATGGGAAGGTATATCAAGAATATAAGGAGTTGCTTTATAACCCACCTTATCCTTTCTGCAAGCCAGAAAAACGCCCAATAAAATAAAAATATATAAAGCGTATTTCATCAATATGGTTGTAAAGATTGTTGAAAATTGGAAATTACTTTTTCAGTTAATGGCTGTTGACCAGATGCCGTATGAGTTAAAAATTCAGATTTTAAATCAATTGAACTTATTGGGTTATGTAAGAATTTCCAAAGATCCAATTTCAAATTCAATTTTCGTTCAGAATCCGAAATCTTAAGCCAATTTAAATTAGTAAACGAGAAATCTCTGCGGTATAAATCTGTTCCAATGTGAAAACTAAAACTGTGATCTAAGTTGTTAATTCCGTCTGGGATCGTATCCACTTTCCCTTCAATATTCATAAAAATATATCCTGGATTCCAGCCCCAATGCATCGGGCCCGCGTTGCTAATATTCAATGGGCTTTCATTTGGAAATGCTGACGGATCTGAGTGATTCAACACAGAATCTACTCCGATAAATCCTTGTAAATTAGCGAATTTGGTGTAATCTCCCGATGTTCTAAGCATAATGCCCCCCGTTTCTCTATAATCAAAAAGAGATGACTGAAGTAAATTAATAGATTCATTTTTTAATGTTGAAGTGTAGAACTTTACATCGGTAAATTTAACTTGGTGCCCTTCAGGTGTGGTGTAAACAGAATCAAGATTCATTTTCATAGCACCACCATTGGTATAGGTAGGTATTACATCCACTTGAAGATATTGGGTTGCGGGCGGAGTTACATCATCTTTTTTACACGATGTTACCAAAAACATAAAAACTATTATTGCTGAAATTAATTTTATCATCATGTATTTTTTAAATTTTTCTTATCTTTAAAACATTAGCAAATCAATCACGAATTTACGAGAAAATAGATGAATCAACAAACAGAAAAACCGCTTTTAATTTTAAATGCATCAGCAGGCAGTGGAAAGACGTACAATTTAGTTTTTCAATACATAAAAATACTCGTTAAAACAGAATATTCTTACCAAGACTTCAGGCATATTTTGGCAATGACTTTCACCAATAAAGCCGCCAATGAAATGAAAGAACGTGTTATTAAAGCACTAGATGTCATGGCAAGATCCACCGAATTGGAAGTTCTTCCTGATGCAATTTCATTATTTGAAAAACTTGAAGAAGAACTCGGTGTTGGTAAAGCAATCCTTATTAAACGAGCTCAAAAATCACTTCAATCTCTTTTGCATACTTATGAGGATTTTCATGTAATGACGATTGATAAATTTAACCTAAAACTCATTCGAAATTTTAGTCGAGACCTTGATTTACCGGGACAATTTGAAATTGAAATGAATACAGATTTATTGATTGAAAAATTAGTGGATCAACTGTTGAATAAAGTGGGTGAAAAAGACGTTGAGGAACTAACGGAAATTGTGTTTTCTTATGCCAAAAGTAACCTCGATGATGGAGAAAAATGGGATGTAAAAACAATTTTAGTTGATTTTGCTAAGATTTTAACAAAAGAAAGTGTTTTCCCTGTTTTGGATAAAATCATGGCAAAGAAATACGATCAATCATTGTTTCATAATTGGATTAAACAAAGAAATGATCTAAACAAAGCATACATTCAGAAAGGCGCTCATGTTTATGCGTTGGTGAACGAATTAGGGATGGCCGCTGAAAAAATCCCGAACGGAATAAAAGCGTTTAATCAACTCATGAAATTAAACAGCTTGAAATCGTTAGCAGAGAAGCAACCAGTCACGGAAGGTTATGCTAAAAGTCTATTAGAAGAACCCAAAAAGGATAAATTTGTTCCTGCTGAATTTCAACAAGCATTGAGAGAATATTTAGACTTCTACACCGACAATCTCAGAACATTCAACTTGGTGAACATGCTAAGCAAAAATTTCCATAGCATGGCTTTACTCAAATTTATGCACCAATTTTTAGAGGAAATAAAACAACAAGAACAAATTATTCAGATTTCCGAATTTAATAAGCTTATTTCAGAACTTATTCAACAATCACACGCCCCTTATATTTATGAACGAATTGGCACTAAATTCAACCATTATTTATTGGATGAATTTCAGGATACATCGCGGATGCAATGGCTCAATTTAATACACCTTGTCGATGAATCTCTCGGACACAATCACCTAAATTTCATTGTTGGTGATCCAAAACAATCTATATATCGTTTCAGAAACGGGGTTGCTGAACAATTTGTAGAATTACCTCGCATTTACAATCCAGAAAATTCAGCTGAGATTGAGGCAAAATCACGTATTTTTGAGCAAAGAGGAGTGGTAATTCCTTTATTAGAGAATTGGAGGTCTGCACAAGCTGTTGTAAATTTCAATAATCACTTTTTTGAGTTGCTCAAATTAGAATTAAACGAAAAATCTCAAAAATACTATGACCCTGTAAGTCAAATAGCAACTTCCAAATCCGAAGGTTTTGTTTCGATTGTTTCCAATAAAGAAAAATTAGACTTAGATGATCGGATAGATAAACTTGTGGAAATTATTGAAAATTGCGATCAATCTCACTTTAAGAGGGGAGATATCTGTCTTCTGCATGACACCAACAAAAAACTGAATAGTTGGGCTATTGAATTATTGAAACGAGGGATTTCGGTTGTGTCTGGTGATTCCTTATTTGTGAATAATGAACCGCGCGTCCGACTTACTATCTCTTATTTAAAAAGGAGATTGGATCCAAAAAACAAGACAGAGATGAAGAAATTTGCGGATCTTTTTTTTCGTATGCGATCGGACAAAACGCAAGCTGATTATTGGAAATATTTCGTTGAAAAAGACATCAATGGAAAAAAAGTTAAATACTTTGACGATTCCTCATTTATTTTAGAAAATTTTGGGAACAATCAATCGTTTTTTGCAGCGTATGAAACATTATACAGCTTGATTCAACATTTTTATCGAAAAATGGGGTGGTTCGAAGAGAAAAATGCCTATTTACATCACTTGGCGGATGTAGTGTTCCAATACGAGCAAAATAACTCAAGTGATTTGAGGGGGTTTATCGACTACTATTCAAAACACAATGAAAAAATGTCCGTTCAATTACCTGAATCTGATAATTCAATTAAATTGATGACCATTCATAAAGCGAAAGGCCTTGAATTTCCTGTTGTCATATTACCGGATATCGATTTTGATTTAAAAGTGAAAGCTTGGTCGAAACAGCTAGTAGAGGTAAATGACAATGTCCTTTATTCCAGTCTATCAAAAGACTCATCCATTCAAGAAATAGCAGATGCATATACACAGGAAAGTGGTCAGATTTTAACGGATAAAGTGAATCTTTGCTATGTAGCATTCACGCGAGCGAGAGAACGACTTTATGTGTTGAATTATTTCCAAAGCACTAATTTGGGTAGTCTTATTCATTCAACACTTAAAAAATTAAACAACAACATTGCAGAGGAAACTATTGTGCATAAACAAGGTGCCGAGGGCACAAACCCCAAACACCAAGGAAAAAATACTCCAATTGTTGAATCTGATTTTTTTGAACCAACCATTGTTTCTGATAATTTATGGTTTCCTGATATCGCTATAAGACAAGATGAATTATTGAACGAATTATCTATGGAACAGAAATTTGGTAATGCTTTTCACCTCCTTATGTCTTCTTGTGATTCTACCGAGCAAATTGATTCTGTGCTGGAAACACTAATTCTTCAAGATGAAATACCAGCCAAATTAAAGGTTGAATTAAAAACAAAAGCATTGCGCGCCTTTGAATTAATGAAATCGCAAGGAATTTTATCAGATGCACAAACGGTGTTAAATGAAATCCCCATTATTGTTGCGAGAGACAGCATCAAAAGACCTGATAAACTCATTCTAAAATCAGATAAAACAATCCTTATTGATTTTAAAACAGGCGCAGAAAATCCAAAATACTTGAAACAAATTAGCGATTATGCCACTGCCCTCAGGGAAATGAACCTGCCGAATATTAAAGCTTATTTATATTTTACAAATACTGAAATTTTACAAGAAGTTGTTTGTCAATGATCCTAATTTTTTGTAACTTAAAGGTATAAATTGTAAAGAATGAATAAAAAATGGTTGCTGAAATCTGTCCCTTCAGCGGAAGAAATTGAACGATTGAAACAAGAACTACATGTAGATTCTATTGTTGCAAGATTATTGCTCCAAAAAGGAATTACGACCAAGGCAGGAGCAGAATCTTTTTTAAGACCGAAAATGGAAGAAATTCATGATCCATTTGAAATGAAAGATATGAAGGAAGCAATTGAAAGAATTAATCATGCCATTTCCTCTAATGAAAAAATCTTGCTTTTTGGCGATTATGATGTGGACGGAACAACGGCAGTAGCCCTAGTCTATCTTAGCTTAATCCCTTTTTATCAATCCATTTCATTTTACATACCAGATCGCTATACTGAGGGCTATGGAATTAGCAAACAAGGGGTGGATTTTGCGATTCAAGAAGGTTATTCATTGATAATTGCCTTGGATTGCGGAATAAAATCGATCGATCTTGTAGATTACGCAAAACAAAATTCAGTAGATTTTATCATTTGCGATCATCACCAACCTGGACCAATTATCCCAGATTGTATTGTTTTGGACCCAAAGCGGTTGGATTGCCCCTACCCTTTCAAGGAATTATGTGGCTGTGGCGTTGGTTTTAAAGTGATGCAAGCGCTATATACTACTAACAAATGGGAGGAAGGACTGTTATTAAATCAGTTGGATTTGGTCGCCATTAGCATTGGTGCGGATATCGTTCCTGTAATTGGTGAAAATAGAATTTTGGCATATCATGGAATTAAAAAACTGAATGAAAAACCTCGTGTTGCATTTCAAGAATTAATTACGCTTGCGAAAAAAAACTTTCCTCTAACCCTTACTGATGTTGTTTTTATCATTGCCCCGAGGATTAATGCCGCTGGAAGACTACGAAGTGGAAAATACGCGGTTGAATTAATGATTTCGACCAATCGGAGTGAAATGAATCAATTGGCACAAGATATTCATTTGGACAACCAAAACAGAAGAAAAATTGATCAAGAAATTACGCAAGAAGCCTTGAAAATCATTGAATTAGACTCCAATTCTTCTATCAAAAAATCGACTGTGGTTTACCGACCTCATTGGCACAAAGGAGTTGTGGGAATTGTCGCATCACGATTAATAGAAACCCATTATAAACCAACGATTGTTTTAACAAAATCAAATGGATTAATTACTGGCTCTGCGCGAAGCATTGAAGATTTTGACTTATACGAAGCCATTGATGCCTGCTCTCATCTTCTTGAACAATTTGGCGGACACAAACACGCTGCTGGATTAACACTTAAAGAAGAAAATCTTCAAAAGTTTATTATTCATTTTGAGGAGGTAACTCAAGAAATGTTGCGGAATAAAACAATTTATCCAACCCAAATCATTGATGCAGAAATAGCTTTCAACGAATTATTTTTACCGAATGAAAATAGATTAAAGATTCCTCGATTCAAAAAAATTATAGATCATTTTGAACCCTTTGGCCCTGGCAATATGAAACCCGTATTTGTTTCTGAAAACGTTTACACTAAAAATTTTCGTCTCTTAAATGATGCTCATTTAAAACTTACCGTTTTACAACCAAACCATGATTTAACAATGGAAGCAATTGGATTCAATATGGCTGATAAAGAAATATTGGTGGCGGATGGTTTACCTTTTCAATTAGCCTATACATTGGAAACGAATGTCTTCAGAGAAAAGGAAACGTTACAGCTTAACTTGAAAGACATTAGAGAAATTTAAGGTTATTTACATTCATTAACACGTTTGAAAAAAACTTCATTAAACAGCTCTTTTTCTTCTTCTGAAACCTTACTTAGGTCTTTACCGTGTTGTTTTTCAATCTGATTTTTCATGTCATTACAATTGCGTTTCGCTTGGTTTTTTTCTGCTTGCGTTTTTGCTTGAGTGGTTTGGCAATAACAATAATCTGCAAGCATTTCAGCTTCTTTTTCAATGTTAGTACAAGAATAAGAGATCAAGGCTAAAAACAATATTGTGACAGCAATTTTCATGGATTAATTTTGACACAAAAATAATTGTATTTTTACATCATTCGTAACAAATTTTACGAAAATTAGTCTAATGTTCAAATTTTAAAAAATATGCGTTTATTATTCTCTTTTCTTTTGCTCGCACTGTTCAATAATTCTTTTGGTCAAGCCTATTGGCAACAAGAGGTGAATTACAAAATCTCAGTTAAATTAGATGATAAAAACCATATCATTCGGGGAGTCGAGGAATTTGAATACGTCAACAATTCTCCTAGCACATTAGACAAAATATATATTCATCTTTGGGCTAATGCCTACAAAAATGAAAATACGGCACTAGCAAAACAATTGTATAAAAATGGTGAAACTGAATTAAAATTCGGTGCAGATTCCATCAAAGGGTATATTGATTCTTTGAACTTTCAATCTAATGGTCAGCAATTAAAATGGGAATTAGATGCGGAACATATTGATATAGCGTTGATTTATCTACCTCAACCATTAAAATCTGGTGAGAAAATTCTGATTTCAACGCCGTTTAAAGTAAAAATTCCAAGTGGTAGCATTTCTCGATTGGGCCACATTGGTCAATCCTATCAAATTACACAATGGTATCCTAAGCCTGCTGTTTTCGACAAAAACGGATGGAATCAAATGCCTTATTTGAACCAAGGCGAATTCTATTCTGAATATGGCTCCTATGATGTATCGATAACTCTTCCAAAGAATTATATTGTGGGTTCAACAGGAGATCTCCAGACAGAGTCAGAAATTGAATTTTTAAAAAATAAAGCTGTGGAAACTGAAAAAAACATTGGTTCAATGACCGACAATGACAAAGAAAACATGAAGTTTCCGGCATCCGAATCGGAACATAAAACAATTCGATATAAACAATCCAAAGTACATGATTTTGCTTGGTTTGCAGATAAGCGATACCTAGTTTTAAAAGGCGAAGTAAAACTTCCACATTCAGAACGCTATGTTACTTCTTGGGCAATGTTCACTCCCCAAAATGCTTCACTGTGGCAACGTGCGATTGAATATATTAATGACGGAACCTATTATTATTCCTTGTGGAACGGAGATTATCCGTACAATCAAGTAACTGCTGTGGATGGTACAATTAGCGCTGGAGGTGGAATGGAATATCCAAATGTTACTGTTATTGGATCCGTTGGAAATGCTCGATCGCTCGAAACAGTAATTGTTCATGAAGTAGGTCATAATTGGTTCTACGGAATTTTAGGATCTAACGAACGTGTACATGGTTGGATGGACGAAGGAATGAATACACTAAATGAAGTGCGTTACATGCAAACCAAGTATCCGAATAATGCTTTTACATCGGAACAAATTGCTGGAAGATTCATTCATATGGATAACTTGGATTACCGCGCGCAAGGAGATTACTTATATAAAGTTTTGGCTCATTTTAGTGCTGATCAACCCATTGAAACCCATTCAGCGGAATTTACTTCAATAAATTATGGATTGATTATGTATCAAAAAACTGGATTAGTTTTCTATTATTTAAAAGATTATTTGGGCGAGGATTTATTCAATAAATGCATGCAGGCCTATTTTAGCGAATGGAAATTCAAACATCCTCAGCCGGAAGATATGCGGAAATCAATGGAACGCACCTCAGGAAAAAATCTGAATTGGCTCTTTGATGACCTCATTCAGACAACCAATCATTTAGACTACAAAATTCAATGTGTTCATCATTCAAAAAATGGTGGATCAACGGTTAAAGTAAAAAATGTAGGGCAAGTTAATGGGCCCATTGAGTTAAATGTTTTCAAGGGTGATTCAATTGTTGAAACAGTTTGGGCAGAACCCGGACAACGAACAGTTGAAGTTAAAACGCCTAAAAAAGTAATCACGAAAGTAGCAATCGATGCAAATAAGGAGATTCCGGAAATCAATCGTCAAAATAATTTTTGGACAAATCGAACTATGTTATCAAAAGTAGAATCTCCTCGATTTCAATTTCTTTTGGGTGACCAGGACAATTTTAAAAACAATCAATTTTTTACACCAATTATTGCTGGAAATCAACACGACAAATTAATGCTTGGCATGGCTGTACATAATATTGCGGTTCCGCTTAGACCAACTCATTTTCTATTAGCTCCAATGTTTTCGTTTGGAAACAAAAGCTTGGCTGGTATTGCCGAAATATCACATACTCTTCTGCCAAAATCAAATTTTAAAAACGTAACGTTTGGCGCCAACATCAAGCGATTCAAGGCAGACGGTAATTTTGAGAACTGGGAATCTGGTTTAAACTTTGGTTCACTTTATATGCAAACTCAAATTGGCAATCGGAAGAAAAATAATTTATTTCAATACTCCGGTAAAATATCAATCGCACTGCGCAACGAAGTCAGAGGTGATAATTCAATCAATTTAGGTGGTGGATACATGTGGATTGAAAGCGCTGCAAATACAACCGACCAACGTTTTAAACTGCAACTTCGTTATGATGAAATGCATGAACTTACTGCAAATTCAGACCAACTCAGAAGGGTTTCCTTAACGGCAGAATATAGTTTAAGATACCTTCGAAACAAAATGAAACGATGGATTCATTTGCGCACATTTTTTGGAAACAACCTATCCTACACCAATGGATCCAGTATTGGTTATAATTACTATCAACTCGCACTAAGTGGAGCAAATGGTATGCAAGATTTATTTATGGAAGAATATTATTTTGATCGTTTCAACTCAAGTACCATTCAACGAAACAACAACTTAGGAGGATTTAATAGTACAAGTTCAATTGGAACGACTTCCTTTTGGATGGCATCTGCTAATCTTTATGCGCCATTACCTTTACCTCGATTAGGATTCCTCGGAGTCTATGGAGATTTTGGAACGTTCTATAATGGAAACACTATAAATTATGCATACAATGCTGGGCTTGGAATTCGCTTAAGTTCAATATTTGGTGTTTACTTCCCGTTGCTCAATAGTTCAAATATGGGGAATCTTTACTCCAATTATTCAAGGAATATCCGATTGACGCTGAAATTTAACCCGTTTAGTAAACCATTATCAATTTCTGGATTGGGCTTGTAATGTTAAGAAAGCGTTAATGTTTTGAAAGGTGGAAAGGAATAAAATATATTTGACAAAAAAAGACCATGAAATCAGCCCTATTCATTATGTTTTTCATTAGTTTAACCACTATAACTTTTTGTCAAACGGAACCGAAATTAAAATTCAACACATTAATGATTGAAAATAATTCAATTCCCTATGGATCTGATTTCACATTTGAATTCCCTTTTAAAAATACATCGAAGGAATATGTGAAAATTGAAGACGTAAAACGCTCTTGTGGATGTACTACCCCCTATTTCCCTTCAGACAGTATTAAACCTGGAAAAAAAGAGAAACTAATTGCGAAATACGACACTAAACGAGTTGGTGATTTTACAAAAACAATGACTGTAATCATCAAAGGAACTGAGCCTATTGTTTTAACTATTAAAGGAAAGGTATTACCTGAGGCAGTAACAACCGAAACGGAAACGATAAAAAAGGACTAAAAAAGGGATGATTGATACGAAATAGTTCGGTATTTTTGTATTTCAAACATTTTGATGAAAAAAAGCCTTCTGCTCCTTTTTATTGCTCTTAATTCTATTGCTATAGTAGCTCAAAAACCAACCAAGCAAGACGACGGCTTAATTACAGGAAAAATCATTGATGCAACATCCTCCAAAGCGCTTGAATACGTTTCATTTCGACTATTTAAATCAAATGAATCAAAAGTTGTTGTTGGTATATTTACAGATAATTTTGGTAAAATCAATTTGGAGAATGTACCACAAGGAACTTTTTACGCCATCTGTTCTTTTACCGGTTATGAGACCGATACGATCAAAGACATTAGTATAACTGCCAATTTAAAGGTTTTCAACCTCGGAACGATTAAACTTGCCTCATCTACAACAAATTTGAAAGAGTTTGAAGTGGTAGGAAATTTGGATGTATTAAAGGCCGGGATCGATAAAAAAATCTATAATGTTGGTGAAGATCTATCCGTTAAAGGTGGGACAGCAAATGATATTTTAACAAGACTCCCCTCTGTTGAATTGGATCAAGAAGGAAAGATTTCGCTTCGTGGCGAGGGAACGGTAACTGTTTTGATAGACGGAAGACCAAGCTCCATTGCTGGAGGAAATGGAAAAACATTGTTGGATGCCTTACCCGCTGGTTCAATTGAACGCATAGAAATTGTTACAAACCCATCCGCCAAATACGATCCTGACGGAAACTCAGGAATCATAAATATTGTACTGAAAAAGAATAAGTTGAAAGGATTCAATGGACTGGTCTCAACCAATTTAGCATCCGGAAATATTAGAAACGGCAATGTGGCTGAATCAAATTTATCGTTAAGTTATCGAAATGGTGCTTACAACGTTTACGGAACTTATAGTTATCGTTATTTAGATGGATTTCGAAACAATGATTCCTACATTAACCAATTAAATTTTGATGGTAGTAGATTTATTTTGAATCAAATTAGAACTGGTACTGATTTAAATGCTGGTCATACTTTTAGAACAGGTGCTGATTTCAACCTCAAAGATCGTCAAACATTAGGTGTTTCAGCTACAGGAAGCATTGGAGTTCGGGACAGAACCGGCGATCTCTGGAATTCCGTTTATGACTCTCTCGCGAACAGAACGGCTTTTTGGCAAAGAACTAGTTACGATCCATCACAGCAACAAAACTTAGATTTCAATGTCAATTATCGGTATGATTTGAAAAAAGATCGAGGCAATTTTGTGCTAGATGCCACTCAATCCTTAGGAAAGGAAGGAATCCAAGGGTATTACCAAGAAAACTACTTTGAACCAGATTCAGTTCCTTCTATTGGTGTTAATCCGTTAAAACAACAACTAAATAATAAAGAGAAGAATAATATTACAACCATTCAAGCGGATTTAACCTTGCTTTTCCCAAAAATTTCAGCACGAATGGAAACGGGTTTAAAAACAATTCTTAGGAATCAACAAGTGAATACATACTCAGAAGCTTTTGATTATTCTCTCAATCAATTCATGCAAGATACGCTTGCCAATTTTTTATATCAATACAAAGAACGAATTTTTAGTGCTTACGGAGTTTTTGGACAACAATTGGGTAAATTCAAGTACCAAGGTGGACTTCGTATAGAACAAGCCTATCAACTTCCAAGTCTTGTTTCTGAAGGAATCGACATAAACAACCCACCGTATTTCAACATCTTTCCATCCGCTCATATTCGCTACGAGATTGTCCCAAAATCAGAATTCAGTTTGAGTTATAGCAAACGAATCACTCGTCCGGCCTCTGCAGACATGAATCCATTTACAAATTATTCAGACCCTTTCAATTTGCGAACGGGGAATCCTTATTTAAAGCCTGAATACACAGACTCTTATGATTTAGGATTTATTCAAGAACGTAAAAAATATAGCATTACATCGAGCATCTATTACCGTCGTTCGAAAGGAGTAATTAGTCGGGTGAAAGAATATTACGAAAATAACACGAGCGCCGTAACCTTTATGAATATTGCCGAAACACACAGTTTAGGTTCTGAAATCGTATTAAACGTTAAAGCAACCTCTTGGTGGAAGGCTTCGCTTTCTTGGAATGGAAATTATATATGGTACATTACGAATCAAGAATCATTACCCAATAGACAAGGTTATTTTCATAACTTCAAACTCAATTCATCTATTGAATTTTGGAAAAAAACAGCCTCTGTTCAAGTAAGTTTCACTTACAACGGGAAGAGGGTTACTGTTCAAGGAATTGCACAGCGACAAGGACCCACTGATATAGCATTTGAAAAGCGACTGGGAAATGGTAAATGGACAATTGGAACTAGGGTTTCTGATGTTTTTAATGTTCAAGGATTTTATTTCCTCGTGGACAGACCAACAGTAGAGCAAACATCAAATTTCAAATGGATGACACGAAGAGTATATTTTTCAGCGAGTTATAAATTTGGAAAACTAGAATTGAACACAAAAAAACTACCGGGAGGAGAAGGTGGCGGGGATATGTAAAAGGAATTATGAAACAAGAAATTTGGTTTATTATTAATCCGACATCAGGAATTTCTAACAAGAAACGAATTGAAACCCTAATCCGGAAGTACGTAGACAAACTCAAATTTAACGTTTCGGTTATTTATACGAACTACCTAGGGCATGCCACTGAAATTGCTCAACAAGGAATAACTCAAAAAGTCAATGTGATTTGTGCAGTAGGAGGCGATGGAACTGTTCATGAAATTGCTGTTGCACTAATTCATTCTGATGTCAAACTCGCCATTATTCCCTGCGGATCAGGAAATGGATTTGCACGGCATTTTAATATTTCAGAAAATGTCAAGAAAAGTATTCATGTGATCAACGAGGGAAACTTTTCTAAAATTGACACCTGTTTGGTAAATGACATTCCATTTATTCAAGTTGCTGGAATTGGATATGATGCCAAAATTGCATTTGACATGGTGAATAATAAACTCAGAGGATTAATCAAGTACCTCATCCTGATTATGAGATCCTATTTTTCATATAAAGGAATTTCTGTTACATTCGGTGATAAAACCGAAAATTATTTGATGGTAGCAGTTGCAAATACGAAGGAATTTGGAAATGGATTTAAAATCTCCCCCACATCACATGCTGCGGACGGACTTCTGGAGTTAATCTTGGTGAAAAAAGCAAGCGTAATTGATTTTCCTTTTCAGGTAATTAGATTCTTATTTGGGAAATCAAATGACTCAAAGTATGTGACGATGAAGCAATTTAAAGAAATTCAATTTTCAACGGATAGTCTATATTTCCAAATGGACGGGGAAGGCAGTAAAAATGAATTTATTGATTTTAAATACCGAATCGTTCCGAAATCCCTTTTTGTTATTCACCCCTAATCGTTATTTTTAGCTTCTATTATGAAAAAATACACGAAAATAAACTCAGAACACATTTCTTTTTTCAAAGAGATTTGTGGTACACGTGTACACGACGATTCTGAAATATTACACCAATATTCACACGATGAAACAGAAGATTTATCTTTTCCTCCTGAGGTTGTAATAAAACCAAACACGGTAGAAGAAGTTTCAAAAATTCTTTCATACTGTAATTCAACTAATATTTGTGTTACACCAGCTGGAGCACGAACAGGATTGAGCGGAGGTGCATTGTCCATCTATGGTGGTGTATTATTAAGCATGGAACTTTTCAATAAAATCATTGAAATCGATGAAAAGAATCATCAAGTAATAACTGAACCTGGAGTTATTACTCAAGTATTACAAGATTCCGTAAAAGAAAAAGGATTGTTTTATCCTCCGGATCCTGCAAGCAAAGGAAGTTGTTTCATTGGTGGAAATATCTCAGAAAATTCAGGTGGACCAAAAGCTGTAAAATATGGTGTAACAAAAGATTATGTGTTAAATCTTGAAGTGGTTTTGACTGATGGATCGATTATTTGGACAGGGGCAAATGTGCTGAAAAACGCAACGGGATACAATCTAACTCAACTCATCGTTGGATCAGAAGGAACATTGGGAATAGTTACAAAAATTGTTTTAAAACTAATACCCCACCCGACCCAAGATTTATTGATGCTGGTGCCATTCTACGATGCAACAAAAGCATGCGAAGCAGTAGCTGCTATCTTTCAAGCAGGAATCACTCCCAGCGGACTTGAGTTTATGGAAAACGATGCCTTACTATTGGCAAAAAAATCCGTTGGAGACTCAACAATTGTTGTGAAAGAAAATCACGCGGCACATTTACTCATTGAAGTAGATGGTTTTGAATTAGAGTACCTAATGGTGGAATGTGAAAAAATAATGGTTGTGCTTGAAAAATTTGATACCGATGATATTCTATTTGCTGAAAATCAAGCGCAAAAAGAGGCTCTTTGGCAATTACGTAGAAAAGTAGGAGAAGCCGTGAAATATCATTCCATTTATAAAGAAGAAGACACGGTAGTGCCTCGCTTTGAATTACCAAATCTCCTCAAGGAAGTAAAGCGGATTGGGAAAAATTATGGGTTTGAATCGATTTGTTACGGGCATGCAGGCGATGGAAATCTACACATAAATATTCTCAAAGGAAATCTATCGGACGAAACGTGGGAAAGCGAGCTTCCAAAAGCAATTCGGGAACTTTTTGAAAAAGTCGTACAGCTAGGTGGAACCCTCTCAGGTGAACATGGTATTGGGTATGTCCAAAAAAACTACATGGATATCGCATTTCCTGAAGTCACTTTAAACCTAATGAAAAACATTAAAACCATTTTTGATCCCAACCACATTTTAAATCCCGGAAAATTATTTCCTGAAAATTAACCGTAAGAAATTGATATAGGTAAATAAATCCTCTACATTTGTCTTGTGAATCAAAGAATTTTTCGTAAAATAATATTATTCCTTCTCATTTTTGGAATGAGTATTCATGCAAGTGGAATGGATCACATTCTTTTTGCTGGTTCTTCGGAAATTAAGATAGATAAAAAAAAAGCTGCGTTTAAAAAAGCGGATTTAACAAGCTTATTAGATATTGAAGACGATGAAATTGAATCTTTTGAAGAGGTTGAAAATGAAATTGAAATTGAATCTTTCATTCTTTTCACTTCATGTACCAAACGATCGCTTCTTTGGGAGAGAGCACAAGCTCATCTTTTTAATTCGTTTAAGCGGAAACATTCATTTAAGTTACCTCTATTTATTCCTTTCGAAAATTACCGATTATAGCAGTATCACTTGATCATAAATCAGTGTGTTACTCATAATTAATTAAGGTATGTCTAAAAAACAACTTTTCTCTTTGGAGGAGGTTGTTCACGAATTAAAACACTACTTACCGAGTCAAGCACCATTAAAGGATTTTATTCACCACAATACACTTCACGCTTTTCAGCATGATAAGTTTCATGAAGGGTTAGTTAAAGCAAATAAAATCTTTGGATGGAAAACTTACTTACAAATTAGTGAATTTCGAGAACGTTTTCAAGAGAAACAAATTACAGAAAAAGCCTTAGATCGGGTTCTAGAAAATAGATCGAAAAATAGAGAACAATGGAAATCCATTCTTTTAGTCAATGAAATTGATGAAAATGTAGACTCTAAAATTGGAATGTTAAGAAGTCTATGGAAGTCTGAATTCAAAATTGATTTGGATTCCATGATACATCCTATTCTTTTTAGAATAATAAGTAGTTATTTAGATCAAGGAATTTCAATTTGGAATTTCCCAATCGATGACAATGGCTTTTTAGCCACGCTGCGCAAATTAGAAAGCTCAACTAAAACTAGTTTTTTTCGTGGTCAACTTGCTAAAAATTTGTTGCTTGATGAGTCAGTGGACATTCCCTATTTATTAAAGGAAATTGTTGGAAATGAAGCGTATTACGAAACGTATTTGTTTGATCAACAATTTTCACATCCCGGCTGGTCAGGTATTATTAGTTTTTTAGACGAAAATCCCAATTCATTATTAGATAAAAGAAATATAAAACTCACAGAGCTCATTCACTTTGAACTATTACTGGAGTTAGATGTCTTAAATTATCATTTCGGAAAAGCTTGGCCAACCATTGGGCAAAAAGCAAAAAAAGAAAATCTACATTTATTTGAAAGAGTTCAATCAAATGAAATAATGGAGGCGCTTTCAATTTGGCAAGACGCCATGGAAATCTCTTATTATGATGAAGTATTGAATGGTATTCAGAAAAAACAAGTCCATAAGGAAAACAAGGAAAATTCTTTTCAAGCGATTTTTTGCATAGATGATCGCGAATGCTCTATTCGACGCTATGTAGAACAATTAGCTCCTCATTCAGCAACATTTGGAACTGCAGGACATTTTAATGTTGAATTTTATTATCAACCTGAAGGAAGTGATTTTCATACCAAAGTATGTCCGGCACCATTGACACCAAAATACCTAATTAAAGAAAAGGGCTCAATTGTAAGTAATAAAAAAGATTACCACTTTGATAAGCATTCACAAGGCTTGCTAACGGGATGGCTAATCACTCAATTTATTGGATTTTGGTCAGGAATTCAATTGGCGAAATCTATTTTATTCCCTAGTCAAAATGCGACTTCTGTTTCTTCTTTCAAACACATGCATGCTGACTCAACCTTAACAATTGAATTTACCGGAGAGGTTTCAAAAGACAATCTACAAGTTGGATATACTCTTGAAGAAATGGCAAACAGATTAGAGGGATTATTACGTACAATTGGGCTCATTGACAACTTTGCGCCTTTAGTATATGCAATAGGTCATGGTTCAAGCAGTGTTAATAATACGCATTATGCAGGTTATGATTGTGGTGCATGCTCGGGTAAACCTGGATCTGCAAACGCAAGAGTAATTTGCCATATCGGAAATCATCCTCAGGTGAGAAATATTCTCAAATCAAGGGGTCTAATTATTCCAGATGAAACGCAATTTGTTGGCGCATTGCACGATACATCACGTGATGAAATTGCCTATTACGATGAGCATGTTTTATCTAAAAAAAACAAACAACTTCATGCCGAAAACACTGAAATAATCCTTCAGGCGCTAGACCTAAATGCAAAAGAGCGATCACGAAGATTTGTAGTGATGAATTCAAAACGCAGTGCAGCAAAAGTACATGATGTTGTTAAATTGAGAACAGTTTCATTATTTGAACCTCGTCCAGAGCTAAATCACGCTACCAATACACTTTGTATTGTAGGTAGACGAGAAATCACCAAAGGGCTCTTTTTAGACCGGAGAGCATTTATGCATTCCTATGATTACACCACTGATCCAGAAGGGAACTATTTGCTAGGCATAATGAATGCGGTGGCACCTGTTTGCGGTGGCATCAATTTAGAATACTATTTCTCACGTGTTGATAATCAAAATCTAGGTGCAGGAACGAAACTACCGCATAACGTAATGGGATTATTTGGAGTTGCTAATGGAATAGATGGCGATTTACGAACTGGTTTACCGAGTCAAATGATTGAAGTGCATGATCCGTTGCGGTTATTGGTAATTGTTGAGCATCATCCTGATGTAGTATTAGCTACAATTCAGAAAAACCCAGCAACCTACGAATGGTTCGCTAATGAATGGGTGAATTTAGTGGCATTTGATAGTGAGAACAATAAATTTTTCTCTTTTTCGGATGGTGTATTCAATCCCTACAATTTATTAGATTATTCAATCTCACAGGTCGATAATGTTGAATCAGTAATTGAATCAGCGCATGAGAATTTACCCGTTTTTGAATTAAACACATAAGACAATGGAAAATTCATTCATACATTCATTTATAGCAATACCAATTATTGGTTTTTTGTTAAGTTTAATAGTTCCACAATCAAACGAGCAATTACTCTCTCGGATAGCTGTGTTAACAGTTGGCATTCAATTTTTATCAGCTATAATCTTCACTGTTTTTTGGATTAGCAATGGTCATAATATCATAAATATTAAAGAGTTTTCTATCTATAGTTCTCCAGGATATGATTTTTACCTTGATTTCTATTTTGATCATATCACTTTAGTTTATTTATTCCTAGGATCAATATTGACGTTGATTATCACAAGCTATAGTCGTTATTATATGCATCGAGAAAGTGGCTACAAGCGATTTTTTAATACCATATTGTTCTTCTATTCAGGGTTTACTATTATCATTTTTTCAGGTAATTTGGAAACGTTATTCATTGGATGGGAAATATTAGGCGTGTCTTCATTCCTGCTTATTGCCTTCTACCGTGACCGTTATTTACCTGTAAAAAATGCAGTGAAAGTATTCTCCATTTATCGAATCGGAGATGTTGGACTTATACTAGTAATGTGGCTATCGCATCATTTATGGCATGAGAATATTTCATTTTTCAAATTAAATAATGCTCATTTGGTTAATGAACACCTGGAGGCTCATTCGTGGATTGGATTAACCATTTCGTTGTTGATATTCATTTCAGCATCTGCCAAATCTGCACAATTACCATTTTCATCTTGGCTACCTCGAGCGATGGAGGGACCAACTCCTTCAAGTGCTATTTTCTACGGTTCCTTATCCGTTCATATTGGAGCTTTTATTTTGTTGCGTACATCTCATTTTTGGGAACATCAAACAATTTTCAAAGTGATTGTAGTAATTTCTGGAATTGTTACGGCAATTATTGCGACGATGACCGCTCGTGTACAATCCTCCATAAAAAGCCAAATAGCCTATGCATCCATTGGACAAATTGGTTTAATATTCGTTGAAATTGCGTTAGGATTGCATTACTTGGCTTTGATACATATTGCAGGAAATGCTTTCTTGAGAACCTATCAATTATTGGTTTCGCCATCGATTGTTAGCTACAAAATCCGTGAACAATTTTACAATTTTATTCCGAGAACTTTAACGATTGAGGATTCCCTCCCGAAAAGGATTGAAAATACACTTTTCATCCTAAGTCTGAAGGAATGGAATTTAGACTCTATTTTATATAACTGGTTATGGAATCCCTTGAAGGATATAGGCAAAAAACTTAAATTCATTAATTTTCAAAATGTGCTATTTATCTTCGGCGCGTTGTTCTTATTGGGGCTAATCCCACTTTTCTTCTCGAACGTTTTGCCTAAAAAAATTCTGAATATCCTACCAGAATTCTACGCATTTATCGGTTTCATTGTTGTAATAAAGGCATTTACAGAACGTAATAGCGCTCGGTTAGCATACACATTGATTATGGTAAATCATTTCTTTATTGCTATGGCAATTTCGTTCAACGATGAATTCAAAAAAGAAGAACTAATCTGGTATTTGAGTGGGGTTATTTGCGCGTGGCTTTTAGGGATTTATTTACTTAATAGATTAAGAAGTAAGGAGGAATGGATTAGTCTTGATGATTTTTATGGTCATGCTTTTGAACATCCCAAAATCGCCATTATTTTCCTGATTTGTTCTTTAACATTAGCCGGTTTTCCAATTTCTCCCACTTTCATTGGTGAAGATTTAATCTTTTCCCATGTTCACTTCAATCAGATTGGATTGGCCTTTTTCACATCCTTAAGTTTAATCATTAACGGATTAGCAGCAATTAGAATTTATTCAAGAGTATTTCTTGGACCACACATCAAAAAATATCATGACGTTGCCAAACGATCTGCATAAAAACTTTAAAATTTTAAAATTTTAAAAAATGAATAAAAAAAATAAAAAAAATGTTCTTCCAAAAGATGGATTTACAGGACTCAAAGAAAATTTTAGCGCTGATGCTTTATCAGGATTTTTAGTTTTTCTACTTGCGTTACCATTAAGTTTAGGTATTGCCGGAGCCAGTAATTTCCCCCCAATATTTGGGTTAGTAACTGCAATGATTGGTGGTTTAGTTATTAGCCTTTTTGCAGGTTCTTTACTGACAATTAAAGGGCCTGCGGCTGGACTTATTGTAATTGTTGCTGGCTCGGTAACCGAACTTGGGCATGGTAATAATGAACTAGGATGGCAATTAACACTTGGTGCGGTAGTCATCGCAGGCATACTTCAAATAATATTTGGCATACTAAAACTTGGATCTTTGAGTGATTTCTTCCCTTTGTCTGCCGTACACGGAATGCTTGCTGCTATTGGGATTATTATTATCAGTAAACAATTGCACGTATTAGCAGGTTTGAACCCGTTAACAGCAGAAGGTAGACCAATGGTTGAACCGATTGAATTATTACTAGAATTAAAAAACACCTTGGCAAATTTCTTTATGCACAAGGATGTTGTAATAATTGGGTTAGTTTGTCTACTTATAGTTTTTGGGTGGCCTCTGATCCCTAACAAGACAATTAGAAAAATTCCCTCCGCATTAATCGTATTACTTGTATCAGTTCCTCTAGGTATTCTCTTTGATATTCACAACACAAAAGATTTTACACCATTACTAGAATTCAATAAAGGATTTACGGAAATAATTGCAGTTAATGCGAACTTCGACGGGTTTGCAGAGTTAGGAACCTTTATTAAATATATCTGTATGTTTGCCTTAGTTGGGAGCTTAGAATCTTTGCTTACAATAAAAGCAATTGACGAATTAGATAGTTATAAAAGACGATCTAACACGAATAAGGATCTTATAGCCGTCGGAATAGGTAATGTCATTGCAGGTTTTTTAGGTGGGTTACCAATGATTTCAGAGGTGGCTCGTTCCTCTGCTAATGTAAATAACGGTGCAAAAACTCGTTGGGCAAATTTTTACCACGGATTATTTATATTGATTTTCTTAATTTTCGCAGTTTCTTTCAGTAATTTAATACCTAAAGCTGCATTGGCAGCAATGTTAATTGGAGTTGGTTGGAAGTTAACGCATCCTCGAGAATTTGGACACATGGCTAAAATTGGCAAGGATCAAATTGCTATATTTATTACAACTATTTTATTTATTCTTATCACAGACTTATTAATTGGAATCGGCATAGGAATATTGTTAAAACTAATCATCCATATAGCAAGAGGAGTGAAACCATCCAATTTATTTAAAGCTAACACTGAAGTAAATGGAAACATAATAATTATCCGCAACGCTGCAATATTTAGTAATTTTACTAAAATTAAAAAACAGATTCACTCTTTTGAATTCACTGAGCATATCATTTTGGATTTATCAGGTTGTTTTCTGGTAGATCATTCTGTTATAGAAAATTTGTATCACATAAAAAACGACTTTGCTACAGAGTGTGGTAGCTTTACAATCTTAGGTCTAGATGAATTCAAGAATATTGGTAATTCAAGTCATCAACTTTCAGCAAAGAAAAAAATTAAGTGATATGAAATTTAAGTACCTAATTTGGATTATATTCTTGCAATTTGAAGTAGTAACTTTTGCGCAAAAAGTTTTTTCAGACCAACAACATGCTTGGGTGAGTTATTTGGGCAATCATAAACTAAGCAATAAATTCGGCATTCACACTGAATATCAATGGCGCAGAGAAGATGGTTTTAAAAATTGGAAACAATCACTTATGCGTATCGGCGTTGATTATACATTAAATCCGAATGTAACGGTAACCGCAGGATATGGTTGGATTGTCACTTTTCCCTATGGTGATCAACCCGTATTAAGAGACTACAATGAAAATCGCATCTGGCAACAATTGAACTTGAAAAGTAAAATTGAGGGTAAATTCCGGACGATTGATATCCAACACCGCTATAGACTTGAACAACGTTTCATAGAAAATTACTTGAAAAACAGCTCAGGAGATCTAGTCAAAGGCGACAATATTTTCAGACAACGGGTTAGGTATCGCGCTCTTGTTTTTATTCCTTTAACCAAAAAAACGATGCAAGACAATACACTTTTTTTAAATCTAAATAATGAGGTATTTATTGGTTTTGGGAAGGGAATCGGTAAAAATGTTATAGACCAAAATAGGTTTAACGCAGCCCTAGGATGGAGATTTAACAGTAATTTCAACATTCAAATAGGCTACTTGAACCAATATGTAATTAAATCAGACGGGATAAAAACAGAACGAAATCATACTTTATTGACGGGCTTAACTTATAATATGGATTTCACCAAGAAAAAAAAATAAGGATTAGAGACCATTTCTAATAGATGAAACAATTTTAGTAGCTGCACCAGACTGTGTTTCAATGAATGATTGAATTTCGGATGTTCGCATTGGGTTTTTAAGAATCAATTTATTTAATATTTCTTCTAATTCATTTTCATTACTAAATTCAAACGCAATATTGTTTGAAATTAATAAATCAGCCTCTGGAAATCGATCATGTTTAGGACCAAACAAAACTGGTAAGCCAAAAACAGCTGGCTCTAACACATTGTGCAATTTGCCAGAAAACCCGCCTCCAATAATGGCTATTTCACCAAAATAATAGGCTTTTGATAAATGCCCAATTGTATCAAGAATTAAACAATTAACATCAGAATGATCACTAAGAAATCGCGTAAATCGAATAGATTGGTTGTTTAATGCCTGTTCGATTTTCAAAATGTGATCCTCAGAAATATCATGGGGTGCAAGAATGAATTTTGTTATCTGATTTTTTAAAATATAAGGAATGATGATATCTTCTTCAGAAGGCCATGAACTACCAATAATTATTGCTTTTTCACCCTGCAGAAACCTTTCAAATTGTGTCCAGTCATCATCAAGTTGCTCCTCTTTAATTTGATTAACAAACTGATTTTTCGTTTCTAAAACTGCGTCAAATCGAGTGTCCCCTGTAACTTGAACATTTTTTATTCCAATGGATTGTAATAAGTTCATAGAGTTCTCGGTTTGCACGAAAAAATAAGTAAACCGCTTCAAAACACTTCTAAAAAACGAGCCATACCAACTAAAAAAATGTTGGTTTTCTCTGAAATTTCCTGCTATCGAATACAGCGGAATCTGCATTTTATGTGCCGTTGAAATGTAATTTACCCAAAACTCATATTTCACAAAAAAAACAGCCTTTGGATTAAAATAATTGAGGAAATATCTAGCATTTGACGGGATGTCTAACGGTAAATACACAACATAATCCGCACAATGATTTCGTTTCTGATAATGCTGCATTCCGGAAGGTGAAAAGAAGGAAACAAGAATGTAACAGTCAGGATTTTGTGCTTTCCACTCTTTCATAACTGGTAATCCTTGGTCAAACTCTCCTAGAGAAGCACAATGAAACCAAACTAAGTCTTTACTTGAATCTATTTTTGGTAAATTCTGTCTCCAATTTTTTCTTCCAATTATCCAGTAATTTGCTTTTTTATTGAAAGTGGAAGCGATTTGTATGGCTTTACCAAATAAAACTATTGATAAATTATAAAGAATTTGCATCAATTGAAGTAAAAATCTTTTGGTTTACGTTTGTAAAAAGGAATCATCCAACCTAATCGAAAGCCAAACTGAACATCTAATCGTGTTTTGTTAGAAACCGGAATACTTGGCTCATCAAAATTAATGGTTCTTAAATTTTTTGTGAAACCTTCTTGCGCGTAAAACCCACCATAAAAATTGTAAAACCCACCGTTCGCCATGAAAGCATAACCGATAAATTGATGGAAATTCACCCCTGCTGTTAATCGATCATATCCCTTTCTATAATTCAATTCCAACACTGGTATAACTTGGTCATTCGATTCGATCCTCATGTGATGAATTAGATACCCCAATCCTCCATTTATGAAAATTCCAGAATTTCGATTGGGACTAAGTACAGGGATTACTTTTCCAATAGACACATTCACATTTATTCCGCGAGGCAACACATAAATCCGAGCAATATCTCCATTTACATCAGTTACATTCCCATAAGAATCAATCAGATTATCTAATAGACCCGATATACGCACTTGATTACCAAACATAAAATTACTTTCCAATCCAAAATACCAATTGGAGGCTGTTTTGTAACCCGCTATAATTCCGATGTGATTCAAATACCCGTATCGATCTGCCAAATCTGCCGACGTGCTATTTCCTCCGTAATGAACTCCGACCCAAGGGGTGGCGATAGCTGAATCCTTCACATTTCGTTGTGCACTTAATTGACCGAAGATTAATACAAATAAGAAAACTGAAAACAACCATTTCATACTTCAAAAGTAACGCTTTTCTTTCGTTCATATTTCAAATGACACAAGTGAATTCGCAATTAATGATTTATTTCAATACATAAAATATCACTCGTGCTTTGATTTGCGATAGCCCTACGATCAAGGCAATGATGCACACAGGCCAAGATTTTTTCCTCATCAACTAACACCCATTGATTGTTTCTTTCTACATGAGGAACTTTTGAGTTTGTCAACACGTCGCTAATTAGTTTAGAACCGTTTACACCAAGCGGATAGATTCTATCACCATTTTTCCACAATCGCATGGAAATTTCACCCTTGATTTTTTGTTTATCTAAAAAAATAATTGACTTAGAAAATTCGCTAGGGAGCACTGCAACTGAAAAGGCACGAAATTGTGGTTCGATTATTTTGGTGTCATGCACAAATTTAAAATAAAACCCGTTTTCTTCCCGAATAACAGATATTAAAATTTTACTTTGTGATATGATTAATTTCGAACCTTTTTGCGAATCAATCAACTTATTCCACTCCAACAAATAAGTAGTTGAAATATCCAATTGACGAAGTAATTCCACGGTTAGGGTTGGGTCGAGGAGTGAGATTGTATCTAAATCAAGGGTTCCAGAAATTTTTATTGTTTCAACTAATCTCTTCGCTTCCGTTTCTAATCGAATTTGATTTTCTTGCAAACAATTCATCAGGGTTATAATAGAGCTGTGAATTGCCGGAATTTCAATTTCAATGGCGGGTAAAATTTGATTTCGCAATTTATTCCGCAAGTAATCATTCTTGCTATTCGATTCGTCTTCCCTCCAGTGAAGCCCTATTTCTTGGGCAACAGTCGTTAATTGAACTTTTGTAAATGGCAAAAAGGGACGAACTATGCGGTTTGAAATTTCCTTCATTCCAGATAAACCAGCAATTCCAGCATTTCTCAGGTATTGAATAAAAAATGTTTCAATTTGATCGTCAGCATGATGACCAACAAATAAGTAGGAATTCGGAGTTTTTTCCAATTGTTGTCTAAAAAATTCATAGCGAATTTCGCGGGCACGATTTTGTAGATTTGATTTTTTATGTTTTAATTCTGTTTCCAAATTATAGTTATAAACGACCAATCGAATATTTTTATTGAAACAGAATTCACGCACCAATTCTTCATCTAGATCACTTTCTTTTCCTCTTAAATTATAATTCACATGTAATGCTACGACTGAAAAATAATCTTTCACAAGTTCAAGGAGTAACATAGAGTCTACACCACCACTAACTGCAACAAAAACGGGTACAGAACCAAGCTTTTCTTGAATGTCTTTAATAGCTTTTTGAATTGATTGCATTACATATTTAAAATACGAGAAATTTTAATTTGACATTCTTTATACTCCTTTTCTGGATCAGAATCGATCGTGATTGCTCCACCAACAGGACAAGAAAGATACTTAGTTTTAGTATTGTAAATAATACTGCGAATGACCACATTAAAATCGAAATCGCCGTTTGGCGCAATATAACCAACTGTTCCTGAATAGATTCCACGAGAGAAATCTTCAAATTGATCAATCAACTGCATTGCTTTAAGCTTAGGCGCACCCGTCATAGAGCCCATTGGAAAAGTTGCTCTGATTATATCAGTAAACGATGTTTTATTGTCTATTTCGCACGAAATAGTTGATATCATTTGGTGGACAGTTTCGAAAGAATAAACTTCGCATAATTCATCCACCAGAACAGAGTTTGGGAGGGCTATTTTTGCTAAATCATTGCGAACCAAATCAACAATCATAATATTTTCTGCACGTTCTTTTGCATCAGCACGAAGATTTTCAACTAATTCAAGATCCCTCAATGTATCAGAATTTCTCCTTGCTGTTCCTTTAATCGGCTGCGAAATAACTTTGTTTTGGGTTCTTTTTAAATATCTTTCCGGGCTACCACAAAAAATGGTGTTATCATTTATTTGAACAAATGCAGAAAAAGGAGCTTTCGTTATTTCGTTCAATTTAAAGTAAAAATCAAGTGGGTAATCAATTGAAACATCTTCAGCAAAAAATTCTTGACAATAATTAACTTCATAAATATCTCCCCTGGCAATGTGTTTTTTTAATTCAACCACGTTATTCAAATAACGATCCTTTGTAGTTCGGGATTTCCAATTTATTTTCAACTCATGAAAATTCTGATCCGTTTCCTCTTCTAGAAAATAATTCAGGAATTCAAAATTTGCATTAGTTTTCTCTCCTTGTAAAAATTCGAAATTTTCATGATCCAATTTAACCACACAAGTTGGGACAAAAAATTGTACCATTGGAAAATCATGTTGATCTTTATTTCGAGTGCTCAGCGATTCAATTTCATTTTTAAGGTTATAATTTAGGCAACCAAAAACATAATTGTCAGCATGTTTTACTAGAAATTCATCTAATAAATCCCACGAATTTCCATCCATTATTGTAAGACTTTCCTTTTCTCCGAAAGCAAGCATTGAAGAGCCATCATTACTATTCAAATATGCTATTGGAAAATCAAATGGTTTGTTCATATAATTGTTTTTTGAGTCGACTCAAAGATTCTGGAAGAATCCCTAAATAAGATGCTATTTGATACTGAGGAACCAGTTGTTCAATCGTTGGATACCGTTCAATTAATTGTGAATAGCGTTCTCGAGCACCTCCACTCATCGTTAAAAAAAATCGTTTTTGAAGAACGGATAAAGTTCGTTGAGTTATAACTCGAAACATACGTTCTAATTGGGGTACTTGAGCGAATAGCGCTTCTTTTCTTTGCGCATTGACAGTTAGAATATATGTTTCTTCTAATGCTTGAGCAGACATTGCGGCTGGTTCTTGAGTGGAAAAAGAAGCAACGTCTCCAACCCACCAATCTTTAAAAGCAAAATATAAAATATGATCTGCTCCTTTAAGATCAGAATAATACAATTTACAAGCCCCTTTGATCACAAAAGCTTCATATCGACATACTTCACCTTGATGAAACAAAAATTCTTTTTTCTTTAAAACCCGAAATTCATAGGCTGAAATAATCAGTTTAATATCGCTGTCAGAAAGGATAATCCTTTCTGAAAAATAACGAATTAAATCCGAATAATAAGATTCCATTTCCATTCAATAAAGGTAATAGTAATTTCCAATCGAATTGTTATTTAAACCAATTTCAAGTTTTGATTGTTACTCAATAAATAAACGAAATGTTTCAACTAAAAACTAAGCAAATCATTCCAACAGATTTACAAACATGTTGGGATTTTTTTTCCTCACCCAGTAATTTAAAACTTATAACACCAAATTACATGGGATTTGATGTTCTTTTCGATGTGCCGGAAAAAATGTATCCGGGATTAATGATTGAATATCGTGTGAGGCCAATTTTCAACCTGCCCATGAAATGGATAACCGAAATTACTCATGTTGAGGAACTAAAATATTTTGTAGATGAACAAAGAAAAGGACCTTATCGAATCTGGCACCACGAACATCATTTCAAAGAAGTTTCTGGAGGTGTCGAAATGAATGATATCGTTTCCTATGAAATTCCTTTTGGGATATTTGGAAAACTGGCAAAGCCGATAATTGTTCAAAAGAAACTTAACGAAATTTTTGATTACCGATATGCAAAAGTAATTGAGATTTTCGGCGAATATAAGGATTAAAGGAAGCCAAATACTAATAATAGCCCCATGATAAACAATAAGAATGTCACCAGGTATTGAACCGATTTCATTGTTGTTTTCCCCAATAATTTTGAACCAAAGTAACTACCGACAAATGCCACGCAAATGGCAGGAATTAACGTCGATTGTATAGAGATAACACCAATTATGGAAATCGTTGTGGAATACACCACTAAACGGGTAAAATCAATAAACAGACCAATTGTACTTGACGTAGCAACAAATTCTTCCTTTGAAATATTTGTTTTTGTCAAAAACATGGCACGTAGCGCCCCTTGATGACCAGAAAGTCCGCCAAAAAAACCACTCAACAATCCACCTATGTATAGCATTGAACCCGAAAAATTGAACTCCTTTTTTTTCCAAAATAATTCGATTGAAGCAAAAAGCAACATCAAAACACCAATACAAAATTGAATTAATGAAACATCCTTATTCAGAAAATAAAAGTTATAATGTATGACAAAATCGGATGAATCTAATTTGCCTAAGGTCCATGCACCCATAAAAGCAAAGGGTATTGCCGTTGAACCAAACCTTAGTAGCAATTTCCAATTAACATATCGATAAACAAGAAGAACTTTGAAGAATGAATTAAAAAAATGAACTATTGCTGTTGCACCAATTGCAATTTCAAGTGAAAAAAATAGAGTGAAAACAGGTAACAAAATTGTTCCTAACCCGAAGCCTGAAAAAAAGGTCAGTAAACTTCCAATAAGCACCGTAAAAAGAATAATAATCAGATCCAATTCAATAAATTTTAAACTAAAGTAATAGCTTTGTAGCAATAAAAGAAATATGATTGTAGATTTAAGAAGTGATACCGTAACAAAACCATCAGCAGAGATGCTTGATGCTATGTTTTGCGCTAAAACCGGAGATGATGTTTTTGGTGAAGACCCAACCGTAAATGAATTACAACAATTTGTTGCTGAATATTTCGGAATGGAAGCCGCACTATTCTGCACCTCTGGTACTCAGACCAATCAAATTGCTATTAATGTGCATGTTCGTCCTGGTGGCGAGGTTATTTGTCATGAGGAAAGTCATATTTATAAATATGAAGGTGGTGGAATTGCCAAAAACTCAGGTGCTTCCGTACGATTATTGCAAGGGGATCGAGGTAGAATCACAAAAAATCAAATAGAAAAGTGGATAAATCCTGAACATGATGTGCATTTTCCAATTACCCAATTAATATCTATTGAGGATACTTCAAACAGAGGTGGTGGTGCAATTTACAATTTTGAAGAAATCAAACGAATCTCAAGTTTTTCGAAGGATAAAAACATACCACTTCACTTGGATGGAGCTAGATTAATGAATGCATTGGTTGAAACAAAAATAGACCCTAAAGAATATGCGAATCAATTTGATTCAATATCACTTTGTCTGTCTAAAGGGTTGGGAGCTCCAATAGGTTCCGTTCTTATTGGAAATAAAGATTTTATTAAAAAAGCACACCGCGTTCGAAAGGTTTTGGGTGGTGGAATGAGACAAGCAGGAATAATTGCGGCGGCAGGAATTTACGCACTTAAAAATAACGTGGAACGACTAACTATCGATCACAATCATGCTCAGTTACTTAGTAACACCTTAACCAATTTATCCTGGATTAAAGAGATCATTGCTGTAGAAACCAACATTGTTGTTGCGATATTAAGAGATGAAGCAAAACGTGATTTAATCATTCAGAATTTATCGTCAATGGGTATTAAAACAATTGCTTTTGGCCCAGGAATGATTCGCTTCGTAACACATTTAGACATTTCATCAGACCAAATCGGTTATACAATTGAAAAATTGAGAACCTTCTAGGATTAACTAACGGACAAAATAAAATTTTGTAATTCCGTCATTTCTGTTGGTGTAAAAAATAGTTTAGTTTTACTAAAATTCATATCATCAATGCTGTTGATAGGTATTAGGTGAATATGTGCGTGAGGAACTTCCAATCCTATTACGGATAAACCGATTCGTCTACACGGAATCACTTTTTTTAATTGGACAGCTACTTCTTTAGCAAAAATTATCATAGATTCCAATTCGTTATTCTCCAAATCGAAGATGTAATCTTGCTCTTTCTTAGGAAAAACTAAAGTATGTCCTTTGACTAGTGGATTAATATCTAATATTGCTAAAAAAAAATCGTTCTCGGCAATAATGTATGCTGGGATATCGCGGGAGGAAATTTTTGAAAAAATAGAAGTCATTAACGCGAAATATTCATTATCTCAAATTGCAAAATTCCTCCAGGAGTTTGAATATCTACAATATTTCCTACTTTTTTACCAAGTAATCCTTTACCAATCGGTGAGTCAACTGAAATCTTTTTTAATTTAATATCAGCCTCGTTTTCTGCGACTAGGATATAGACCACTTCCATACCGTTAGCGATATTTTTTATTTTTACATTTGATAATATAAAAACTTTAGAGTTATCAATATGCGATTCATCAATTAAACGAGCATTTGCAATAATATTCTCCATTTTTGAAATTTTCATTTCCAATAAACCCTGCGCTTCTTTTGCGGCATCATATTCTGCATTTTCAGACAAATCTCCTTTATCCCTAGCTTCCGCGATTTGCTCAGAAATAGCGGGACGTTGAACGACCTTCATATTGTAAAGATCACTTTTTAATTTTTGTAGGCCTTCTTCTGTATAATAATTTATTTGTGACATACACTAAGTATTAACGATTTAAACAAAGAAGAGAGCCCTTTCAGGCTCTCTTGAACAAATATAAAATAATAACTTTTTATTTCAAAGAAATTGTAGCACCAATTGTATGAATAATTCCAAACACACCAGCAAAACGTGCACAATATTCTAACCCTAATGCACTTTTACTTTTTCCAACTAAAGCATCAATCGAGAAACCAGCAGTTGGTCCGATTAAAGCATTAGAACGATTCTCTGATGTAAATGCACCATTTTCATAAACCATACCGCCTCTTAAATTAAATGCCATTTTTTCAGATGTCATTCCATAATCCAATCCTAATCGATATTGATCCTTTGAAAAAGAATTTGCTGTAAATGCAACTGCGAGATTTAATTTACTTTTTTCATTAAAGATAAAGTCATATGAACCAGCAATGGAAAGTAATGATGGCATTTCGTAAGTGGCCGATCTATTCTCCAAACTACCGATGAAGCCAGTAGAAACGTAAGAAACTTGTTGTGCTAAACCATCTCCTTTGTATTTCATTACCGGCCCAACATTTTTCAAAGCGATTCCAAACTTAATATGATCTTGTTCACCAGTAACATATCGGATACCTGCATCAATTGCTACACCCGTTGCTTTCATATTAGAAATATTCTCCGAAATAACTTTAAAATTAATTCCACCCGAAATAGACGATGAGAATTCTTTGGCATAGGCAACATTGAAGATGTTTGCTCGAGGAGAGAAGAATCCAATATTTCCTTCTGGATTTGCTACGGTTGTAATTGGAATATCACCATAATTTAATGATTGTACACTTACAGAAAAAACGCTTGATTCATTTATTCGCTGTGCAAAACCAGCACTGTTTAAGCTAATTCCTGCATTACCCATCCAATTTGAATAATTGAATTTTATTTGCGTTTTATCCGTGAATGCTAAGCCTGCTACATTCGTAAACGTTGCCTCTATTCCATTCATGTTTGCAACACCTGCATCTCCGATAGCAGAACCTCGTGCCCATGGATTAATTAATAAATGCGAAGCTCCGGCAGAACCAATTCTGTCTTCATTACCAGCAAATAAACTTGATGAAAGAACAACACTTGCTGTTAACAATCCTACTAATGATATATTCATTCTACTTTTCATTTCAATAGTGCTTTCTTGTTATTAAATACCTTGTAAATCCACTTGTCTCATACCACCCACAAATTTCAACACCCTTTCCCCTACTCCAGGAATTTCAACATGTATTAAATATACTCCACTTGCTACTGGAATACTTTTATTATTCGTTAAATCCCAATCTTGTGACGTGACCTCACTGTCTTTTTTGAATGTTCGAACCAACTTACCATTCACTGTATAGATATTTATCGTACATGTTTTTGGCAAATTAGTTATTTTAACACGTGTATCTAAACGATTGCGTTCATACTCAGAGAATGCATAATACGGATTTGGTACTACATTAATCATTTTCAATGCTTCTGCCAATTGGTCTTTATCTGCTGTAACCGTTGCAATGTCATCCATGTTCCACGAGTACATTGGTTTACCGCCATTCTCGCCTGAACCAACAAAGTTCTTGTACTCTTTATTCACTCGAAGCTTGATCGTTACATCTGTTGATAACAACGATTGTGTTGGGCGTAATAATGGATAAGATACCCATGACAAACTACCATACAACTCTCTTTTGCTCTGCGTGTTATTTGTTTCTACCTCCAACCATTTGTTTTGTAGAAAGTTTGTCCCATTCGTTTCTGCTTCTGTTGGAATGTAAGCAGGGAAATCAAATCCATTGGAGAAGCCATTAATCGTTTTCTGGTTGTAACTAAATACATAAATCGCATGCATTCCTCCCATTAACGGTGTTCCAACATTACTAATGAAACGATCCGTTGGATTCCATTTCATATCTGCTCCGTTTTCTCCTCCTAAGAATGAGTTCTCTCCAAAAGCCATGTACAAACGTGCTCCAGATTCCAAATCCACGGCATATCCAGGGAACCAGCCCATTCCATTTCCAGCTCCATCCGGTTGACCTTCTTTGTTGACACTTGGACTTTTACGCATTGCACCCGCTGCTGCAGAACCTACGTTTAATGCTGTATTTCTTCCCAACTCAATCACCGGACAACGCGTCCATTTTGATTTATCATTCGTCAATATAATATTTACGCTTGGTAAAAAACTGATTGATGCATTAGTTTTGCTTGATCCAGTAAATGTTCCAAAGTAAGCCAACGGCATATAATCTGCTTGATATCCAACTAATCTATGCGGAGCAATTGTACCAGATAATATCGATTCATATTTTTGATCCGGATCAGCTCCTGCCTCATCGCGGTATTGACAAGGATCTAGGTAGGTTGCTCCATCAGGCAAACATTCGTAGGCATCAACATTTTCATCTGTCTCTGGTGCGTAATCCCCTGACCGAACCCAGTTCGTTGGGAAATAAGCATCGTTATCTGATACTCCTGTTAACCATCTTTTGGATGAATCTGCAAATTCAATCGACGATTCTATCATATCTGTATATTTCGCTGAAACGTTTCCAGAACCAGAGGCAAAATAATAATTCTCTTGGTGAATTTGAACCGAAATACCCCATTGAGGAATAATTTGCTCATTATCCACTGCAATTGTCTGATCTGATGTTACTGAATCCAAAATAGTCCCACCTTTTTTATCGTATTGATAAACCACCCAACTAGCTGTATCTGCACCATTCCCGGTTGCCGGTGCTACATAATCTCTGAATTTACATTCAAAATATCCTGGTGCTAACGCCAATGGATCTACTACTTTGACATTGATTGGTCCTTTTCCGTAATCATACGTCGGATTTTCCATAAATCCATCTAATAAAATTTTATTCAAGGTAGCTTGAGTAAACTCTAAAGATCGATTGCCATTGCCATATCCATCGATACGTGTGATTTGTGGGGAATGGCCATATTCCATAATATAATTGGTTCCATCATTTTCAGGTGTCGGGTTGTGCGGAATTCCTTCTATAACTAACACTTCGCCTACTGCCGCTTTTCTACTCGCTAAATAGGGAGTTTTTTGACCATCAATATTGGCAGGATCATCTGGAATATAGGTTTTATAATTGTTATGGGCATAAGCAATCGCCATGTAATAATATCGCTTAAAGTTGATCAGTTTGGGCTGCCCCTGAGCAAACAAGTCTTTATCAACCGAAAAACTATGTTTAATCCCTTTATTTTCAGCCTGAACAACTTCAATCGGAACACTAAATCCCAATTCTTCATCAAATTCAAAATTAATAATGCTCTTAATATTATCTTTTATATCGCATTGGGCAATTAACCTTGCTTTTTCAGGATTTCTTAAATCGGATAATGAAACTTGATTGGATTTTAACTGGAAAATTTGATATCCTTGAAAACGAAATTTCTTATCAGCATTTGGATCACTGGCTACAATAAATGGATCCGCTTCCACATATTCCTCCTTAAAATTATTCGAATTTGGAGCATTCGACAAGGTCAAAATAAGTTCTTCATTCATTTCTTGAATCTGCATATCTGGAGCATGTGGAGCATCCATTACTTTAAAACAATTTTCGAATAATGCTTGGGCTTTATCATCTGCCCTCCTCAAGGTTTCTACAGATTGAAAAGGATCTCCACCGGTTGATCTTGCCCAAACAACGCCAACAGTAATATTATTTACGGCTCCTGGTTTTAGCACAAATGGCCCAGCTGACTCAACAAATCTTCTGTCGTTAGGGGTATTATTCGCTGTTTGTTCCGTCCAGTTTGATTGAGGTAAACCTCCAGTTCCCCAACCTTGAGGATCCGTAGTACCCGGAAACATAAAATCGCAGGGAATTAATGGATTTGCATCAGGGTCTGAAACATGACCACTTCCTCCGTAAACGAATTTAGTTCCATCTTTCCAATATCCCCTTAAATAATTATAGTAGTCTGAAGCATTAACAGGATCCGTTTGATTAGGATTGGCTCCGTTTGTAGTATTCGAATAGTACAAAAATCTTCGCATTCCAAACCGTTCATTATCCACAATTCCATCTCCATACCCAATACCATTTAGTGCTTCATCCTCACCTATTCCAAACCCGTTATCGATTCCATCGTCATCTTGATAAGGTCCTTCAAAAAAATCAACACCAACTGCTGGAGGTGAATTCCCATATCCTTTGTATCCAGAATTATCTGCATCATAATTATCACCGTTGTAGTAATAACCTAATCCTCGACTCACATCACACCCCACGTAATCATCATA
>CAMBBW010000001.1 GCA_945863425.1 Lishizhenia tianjinensis | reverse complement strand
TGACCTTGAGACAGGGCATAAACTAAATTTCAACGATTTGTGCGAATGAAAATCGGTTTATTGACATCTTCTCGAGCCGATTATGGAATTTACTTTCCATTGATAAAAAAAATAAAATCGTGTCCTGAAATTGAATTAGAAATTATTGCTTTTGGAACGCATTTGTCAGAGAATCATGGGAGAACTTTACAAGAGATTTTAAAAGATGGAGTTTTTGTTAACCATCAAATTGAACATTGTATTTCTTTAGATGATTCTCCAAAAGGTATTTCTGAAGCAATGGCTAGAACAATTTCCTCCTTTGCAGAATTTTGGCAGGATCATTCCTATGATTTGGTTTTTGCCTTAGGTGATCGGTACGAAATGTTTGCCGCCGTCACTGCAGGACTTTCTTTTCAAGTGAAATTTGCCCATTTGTATGGAGGAGAAACAACCCTAGGAGCCATTGATAATTGTTTTAGGCATTCAATTTCTCACATGTCAACCATTCATTTTGTTTCGTGTGCAAATTATAAAAATCGATTGGCAGAATTGATTGGTGCAGATGAGTCTATTTATAATGTGGGCAGTCTGTCAGTGGATAATATCAACAAGATGAATTTTTTATCCATTAAAGAACTGAAAGAACAATTTGAAATAGATTTTTCAATACCTACGGTTTTATGCACCTTACATTCTGAAACAACCAATTTTGAACAAACACAAGCGCACGTTGTAACACTTTGCAGTGCATTGACACAAATTGAAGGAAAGCAATTTTTAATAACAATGCCAAATTCAGATACATCCAATGAAATCATTCGAACCGTTTTTAAAGAATTTGCGGATAATCATAAAAATGTTTTTCTGAGAGAAAATTTGGGTAGAAAGGGATATCTATCAGCTATGAAATATGCTGAATTTATCATTGGTAACTCCTCTTCTGGATTCGTTGAAGCAGCCGCATTGGCTAAGTGGGTAATCAATATTGGAATAAGACAAAAAGGAAGGGTGTTAACACCAAATATTGTTGGTTGTACATTTGATCAAAATAAAATAGTAGAATCAATCAAGGAGATTGAAAACAAAGGAATTGAAAATTTAAACAGCCATTTTTACGGAGATGGAGATGCGGCATCGAAAATTCTCACAACTATTCTAACTTTGGATTTAACCCAAGCCTAAATTATGTTGAATAAACTTCATCTTTTAGAGATAACAGCTTCCATTAAATTGGCGCTTAAACAGTTGAATGAACTTGGCAAAGATGGTGTTCTATTCGTTGTAACCGAGAAAAATGAATTAATTGGTTCTCTAACAGATGGCGATATAAGACGGGCTTTGTTAAAAGGTATTACCATTGAAGAGAATGTTGGATTAGCAATGAATATTGACCCGAAAGTACTTTTTGAAGATCAAATGGACCTTGTTAATTTAAAAGAATTTAGGGAACTTAATTTCTCAATTGTTCCAATTCTAAACAAAGAAAAGATCATTGTTGATGTAATCAATTTTAGGCTTAAAAAATCAATTTTACCCATTGATGTTGTTATTATGGCGGGGGGGAAAGGTGAACGATTAAGACCGTTGACGGATCATATTCCCAAACCACTACTTCCAATTAATCAAAAACCTATTATAGAATATGCAATTGATCAGTTCAACTATTTTGGAATCAGTGATATTTGGATAACTTCTAATTATTTATCGAATCAATTAGTTGAATATGTTGCAGAAAAACAAGACAATGGATTTGATCGACTGAGAGTCATCATAGAAACTGAGTTTTTAGGTACCATGGGTGCTGTTTCATTGATCAAAGAATTTTCTCACAATCACATTCTTGTTTGTAATGCAGATTTGTTAACAAACATTGATTTAGAATCTTATTACTTAGATTTTATTAAAACAAATGCGGATTTAAGTGTATTGTCTATTCCCTATAAAATTGACATTCCTTATGCCGTGTTAGAATTGAATGATGGTTATATCTCTGATTTAAAGGAGAAGCCAACCTATACATATTACTCCAATGGAGGGTTTTATTTGTTTAAAAGGGAATGTTTAGATTTTATCCCAATGAATACTGAATTCATGGCTACTGATTTTATCGAAAAGCTCATCCAAAACAATAAAAAAGTTCGAGCTTATGAGCATCATGGGTATTGGTTAGATATCGGAAGTCATTCTGATTTTCAACGGGCACAAGAGGATTCTAAAAACATAAAATTCGAATGGATTTAACCCAGTTTTTAGTTGTTATACCTGCCCGAAAAGGTTCCAAAGGAATCCCGGGTAAAAACCGTAAATTATTGAATGGTAAACCATTAATTCAATATTCAATCGATTTTGCGTTAGAAAATTTTGATCGAACACAAATTTATCTTTCAACAGACGATGAGGTGATTCTTCAAATTGCTGAGCAAAATGGAATAATGGCTACTGAGCTGCGACCTTCACATTTAGCTACCGATCAAGCTAGCATGCAAGAAGTGTTGAAATACATAATTACAAAACAAGAAGCGGTGGGGAATAATTACCAAGGTCTTATTTTATTGCAACCAACTTCTCCATTTCGGAGGTCACTTGATTTAATAGCAATGTTGAAATTGTTTGATGATTCAGTAGAAATGGTTGTTTCCGTTAAAGAAAGTAAGCTCAACCCATATTTTAACCTTTTTGAAGAAAATGAGGAAGGTTTTATGCTGAAATCAAAAAATAGTACTGCTTTAAATAGACAGGAATCACCCAAAGTTTATGCTTATAATGGTTCAATTTATTTACTGAAAATAAATGCTTTAAAATCAACTAACATATCTGATTTTACCAAGGTTAGAAAATTTATAATGCCAATTGAATTTTCCGTTGATATTGATGATTCGATAGATTGGGAGTTTGCAGAATATTTAATTCATTCAAAAACCCATTGACCTCGATTAAAAAACAAACTATCCGTGCTTTTTCTTGGGATATTCTTGGGAGATTTCTAACCCAGGGTAGTACGTTTGTTGTTAGTATTATTTTGGCTAGATTGCTTGCTCCAGAGGAGTTTGGTTTGGTTGCTATGGCATTAGCTTTTGTGAGTGTTTTCAGTGTTTTCTTGGATGTGGGATTTTCAACTGCACTCATTCAAAATCAAAAGAATACACAAAAGACGTATAGTTCCATTTTTTACTTTAATGTATTTGCAGGTGTTATTTTAACAGGTATTTTTTATTTTATCGCTCCATGGATTGGGGAATTTTATCATAATCCTAGCATTGTAACAATAGTTCGTTGGTTATCATTATCTTTTATTTTTAATTCCTTTAATCGTGTTCAAAATGCCATTTTAAGTAAGGAATTAAATTTTAAGTACATTACTTTACGCACGTTTAGTGCCTCGGTGTTAAGCGGTACATTAGGAATAATTGCTGCATATCAAGATTGGGGTGTATTTAGTATAGTTTTACAATATTTAAGTTTTGGTTTTTTTAGTAGCGTTTTTTTATGGTCAACTGGAATTTGGAAGCCATCCTTATACTTTTCCTTTGAAGAGCTGAAAAAATTATTAGGTTTTAGTAGTTATGCGTTTTTTGAGCGTATTGTGAACAGTGTATTTGTACGTTTAGATGTTTTTTTACTGGCAAAATTTTTCCCTCCCGTTACGATCGGATTTTATTCTAGAGCATCTACATTGAAGGAACAAGTGACTAAATACTCATCCAGTTCAATCATTCGCGTTTTATTTCCTGTTTTAAGTAAACTTCAAAATGATCATGCGGCATATCAACGCATTTATTTCAAGATGTTCTCTTTGATATCACTTGTGAGTTTTTTATTGAGTGGAATATTATATTTTTTAGGAAGTGATATTATACTTCTGCTTTTTGGACGTAAATGGCAACAATCGATTCCAATTTTTCAAATTCTAATTTTAGCAAGTTGCGCAATTCCTTTGAATTCATTGATGTGGAATGCAATGATGAGTAAGGGGAAGTCCAAAGAAAATTTCTATTTCGGAACAATTCGTAAGCTAGTGAGTTTAATTCCGTTTTACTTTGCTTTTCAATACGGAATTTGGCTTTTTACAGTAATTTGGGTAATTATCACTTACATAAATACTTTCTTCAATATGATTATGCTAAAAAATCAGGTAGATATCCCTATTTTTAAACACCTTAAGTTGTTTTCAATTTGTTTTATTCCGTTGGTTCCGTCTCTGTTTTTATTTGAATTTTTGGATTTGCAGGTATTTGCAACTCGGTTTTCTTTTTCCATTGGTTTTGTTATCTTCTATTTTATTTTTCACTTTCTCGCAAAAACGGATGGTTTATTATTTATACTAGATTTGTTGAATGATTTCAAAACTGTTTTCGGAAAAAAAATTCTTTTTAAATCGAATGCAATAAGTCCCAATGATTAACACCTTGATGATACCTGTTACAAAATCATTTCTTCCTCCAAAAGCAGATTTTGATTCATTTTTAGATCGTGCTTGGCAGGACAGATGGATTACGAATAGGGGGCAACTCACAAAGGAGTTAGAGTCTAAATTGACTGAATTCTTGGGTGTTGATAACGTTCTGTGTACCACAAATGGTACTTTACCCCTACAACTTGCATTGAAGCTATTGGGAAAAAAAGGAGAGATTATTACTACTCCATTTAGTTATGTGGCAACACTATCTAGTATTGTTTGGGAAAATTGCACTCCGGTCTTTGTTGATATTCATCCGGAATACTTAACAATTGATGAAACTAAAATAGAATCAGCAATTACCCCGCAGACTACTTGCATTTTAGCAACGCATGTTTACGGCAATCCTTGCAATGTAGAGTCGATTTCTAAATTAGCTCTTAAATACAATTTAAAAGTAATCTATGATGCGGCGCATGCCTTTGGGGTTGAAGTTGATAATCAGAGTGTTTTTAAACATGGCGACATTGCTACATGCAGTTTCCACGCAACCAAGATATTCCACACGGGAGAAGGAGGAGCATTGTTTGCAAATGATCCTGAATTTGTTTCGCCATTGTTTCATTTTCATAATTTCGGGCATAATGGGCCTCATAATTTTCATAGCGTTGGAATTAATGCTAAAATGTCTGAACTTCAGGCAGCTCTGGGTTTAGCCGTACTACCTTATTTCAATGAAATTAAAGAAAAACGAAAATTAATTTGTCAGATGTATCTAAGTGAATTGGCTGGATGTAATTTTCAATTTTTAAAGATTCGCGAAAATACAAATTGGAATTTCAGTTATTTTCCCATTATTTTTGAAACGGAGGAGCAATTATTGAAAGTTGAAAAATCACTCAATAATCAGCAGATTTTTCCACGGAGGTACTTTTATCCTTCATTGAATACACTCAGTTACATCCAAACGAAAATAATTATGCCAATAAGTGAATCTATTTCCAAGCGGATTTTATGTTTACCTATTTATCATGATTTGAGTCCCGAAAGTATTTCAAAAATAAGCTCAATCATTAAAGATCAACTAATTATCAACTCAAAATGAATGTAATTTCTTCAAAAGCAAAAATTGGTAAAAATGTTCAAATAGGTCATTTCACGATTATAGAGGATGATGTTGAAATCGGAAATAATGTGATTATTGAGCACCATTGTATCTTAAAAAATCACGTAAAAATTGGAGATAATACAATCATCAAGAATTTCGTAGAGTTACGTGAGAATACAATAATCGGTAAAAATTGCACAATAGACTCAAGGGTTTCATCTTCAGGTGATTGTATTATTGGAGATGATGTAATCTTACGTTATGACACTATAATTGCAAGGGGAGTAGAAATAGGCAATAACACGTATATTTGTCCGAGGGTAATGACAAATAACTTAAACACCTCTAAAAAACAAATTGGAGGCGCTAAAATAGGCGCGAATTGCTTTATCGGAACAAATGCAGTTTTGCAGCATGGAATTACAATTGGCAACAATGTAACGATCGGATCTTTGGCATTTGTGAACAAAGATTGTGAGGATAATTCAGTTTATATGGGGATTCCTGCCGTGAAAAGATAAGAAATCAATGAACTTAATTGAAAAATATAACATTCCCTTAAATTACCAATTGTCGGTATTAAAAAAGGCTTCATTTCAACACATTACGTATTACACAGGATCAAATCTTGAATCAGTAAAACATTTAAAAAATTGTGTATTAATCTGTGATAAAGAGTTAAACTTTGATTTATCTGAAGATGTTCAAATCATCGAAGTTGATGAACCTCAATTATTTTTTTATCAATTATCTGATTATTATAAAAAAGATTATTTGGATAGGAAAAATTTAATTTTTAGCGAGGAGTATAAATCGTATATACATAGAAATGCCAAAATTTCTGATAATGTCATCATTAATCCGGGATGTGTTATTGGAAATTCAACCATTGAAGAAGATGCTGTAATTCATTCTAATGTTGTTATTTATTCTGAAAGCATTATTGGCAAAGGCTCAATTATCGAATCAAACAGTGTAATTGGTGCTGAAGGTGTAATGTGGGCTTGGAATAAAGACGAGAAAGTAAAACTTCATCAATTGGGAAATGTTGAAATTCAGGAAAATGTGTTCATTGGTTCTAATGTTACTATAGTGCGTGGATCTGCTAATGAATCCACAATAATTGGTTCTGGAACACAAATCGCTCATGGTTCTCAAATTGGACATGGGTGTCAAATAGGAAAAAATTGTCATTTCGGCAATAATGTTTCTTTTGCCGGTTCAGTCATTACTGCTGACAATTGTTTTTTTGGTTCGGGCTCTGTAGCTAGTTCGCAAACGCAGATTAATCAACCAATAATTTTAGGCGCAAATAGTTTTATTGCGCATGTAATTGAAGAATCTGGTGTTTACTTAGGTTCTCCTGCCAAAAAAGTGAAGGAAATCGAACAAAGCCATCAAGGAGTGCCCTTGAATAAAAACATTAAAAATTAAATGAATTGAGTTTCGAATTTCCGATTTTAATAGAAGTAAAGGAAGTTTCAGGACATTCAAAAAATCAAGCTCCTCCGGTAGTTAGCATCTTAGTTTTAACTTTTAATCAAGCTAGTTTCATTCAACAATGTATTGAATCACTTTTAAATCAAAAGACAGATTTTAATTTTGAAATTGTAATCGGTGAAGATGATTCAACTGATGGCACAAGAGAAATTTGTAAAAAGTTGTTGAGTCAGTATCCTGAAAAAATTAAGTTACTACTTCATTGGGAAATAAATAAAATAAAAAACAGCCTTGGAAATCCGACTGGCAAATTCAATTTAATGTATTCTATTCAACAATGCAGTGGAAAATACATTGCTTTTTGTGAGGGGGATGATTATTGGACGGATAAATTTAAACTCCAAAAACAAGTTGATTTTTTGGAAACGAATGCTGAATATGTTGGTGTTTTTACGGATTTTGATAAATCGTATGAGCAAACGGGGAAAATGATAAAAGACTTTAATTCAAAATCAAAAAAAATAATTAAAACAAGTGATATTTCAATGAATCATTTGTTCTCAAGGGATATTAAGTACTTGAGAACCCTAACATCTATTTTTAGAGCAAGTGTTTTAAAAGAATTTAAATTTTACTTTTTACATGCCGCCGGAGATTCACAATGGATTTTTCATGCATTGCAATCTGGAAAAATAAAGTATTTCAATTACTCAACTGGCGTTTATCGGGTGTTAAATGAATCAGCAAGTCACTCGAAATCATTTACAAAAAAACAATTGTTTTTGGAAAACTATGTTTCATTTTTACATGTGGTAAATTCTAGATATGCCTTACATCGAAGAGAAATAAGATACATAAAAAAAATGACTATGATGGCAAAATTAAGGCAGGAGGCACATGTGAAGAAATTACTTTCTGTTTGCTTGATTTCAATTCAGTTAATCCTTCATTTCCATTTTTCTCGAAATGTTCTACGAAATATTAAATATGCCTTTAGAAAGCATTAAAAATTGATTGAGTCTTTTGGCTGATTGAATATGAAAGCTTATTTTTTCGTAATTACACCGGCAAATTACCTGGGTGCACTTCAAGCTTCTCGGGATCCTCGGTTCAATTTTTCAGAGAAAATTTTGGTTGTTTTATCCGATTACCATAGAAGTTTGATTCAGTTTAATTCAATAATAAAAGAGGAGGAATGGAATGTTATATACTATCCGTGGAAGAATTTAGATAGAAGAAACAAATCAAAATGGCAATTGATTTTACTAAATTGGAAACGGTTGTTAACTTTTAACAAATTAAAGAACCTCATTGGTCCAAATGACATTATTTTTTGGGGTAATTTGAATCATTCTTTTTTTAAAAAAATTGAAAATCGATGTCATGATATTTATTTAATTGATGACGGATTTTCAACGATAAACATATTACCGAAATTAGAGGAAAGGTTTGTCAATTCAACTAAAAAAAAGGGTTCAACGATACATTTATATACCTTGTTTCAATTGAATTCAACTTTTTTAATCATATTCAATCATCAATTTAATCAAATAAAATCGCTTGAAAAACACATCGCTAAGGAGAAATCCGTTTTTTTTATTGGGCAACCTTTAGTTTTTAATAACATTGTATCGGAACATTATTATGTCCAAACAATTCAAACAATTTTTACTGATTATGAAAAAAAAGGTTTTAGTTGTTTTTATTTACCTCATCGATCAACCACACGAGATTATATTCCTTCCAACTGGACGACCTTGGAATTTGATTATCCAGTAGAATATTGTGCTGAATTGGGTGGTTTTCAACCAGAAATCTTTTCAACTTTTTATTCCACAGGAGTTTATAATTTGGAGAAATACCTATCGCTTGATATGAAACAAGTAGAATTTTGGAGGCTTGATGAAAAGGAAATTTCAATGAATTATAAAAAACCGATTGAGTCCATTTATTCTTACCTGACAATCAATAATTATGAACTGAAAAATTGCAATACACTTCTTTCATATTCCTCGGATGATAAGTAAACAATGGTGAGTTTAAGAAATTACGATAATTTATTTTTATTCATTTTGATTATTCCAATAATCAATGTGGTATCTTCATTAGCAACTCCTTTTTTCCCCGGCATATTAAATCCAGGTATAATTAGAGGGATTCTTTTGTCACTCTTTTTGGGTTGGTACATGCTAAGCAAGTATAAATCGAGCATTATTACCTTACCCACAATCCTCTTTTCTATCTATTTATTTGTCCTTTGCTGGTTTTCTGCGGAACAATCTACTTCGCTCTATATATATAACAAAGTGGTTATTACCTCGCTAATGTTTGTGGTTGGTTTTCAGACCTTTAATCAGCCAGATAAGTTCTTCTGGTTATTACGTATTATCATGGTGAGTTTATTCATTATGGAGCTGTATTTTTTATATTCGAATTTTTCAGGACTTGGAAGAAAAACCTATTTAGATGATTCTGTTTTGTTTGGTGAATCCGGCGTTAATCTAACTAAAGCAATGGTGATTTTTCTTTTAATTGTTCCTATTTTTTTGAGAGTCGAAACAAATCAAAGACTGAAGATGATTGTTCTGGTATTGTTTTTTTTAGGTATTTTGATAGTTTTTTTAGGCATGAAACGATCAGCAATATTAGCAATGGGTTTTGGCTTTTTAATATATGTTTTGCTAACACCCTATAAATCTCGTTTAATTCAGTTTTTACCTGTCGTATTGATTATTGTCTTGGTTGCGTCGCCCTTTTATTTGCCAATAATCGAGAAACGTTTTGAATCGCGACAACAACGTGTTTCCATGTCTTATAAACAACTTCAGGAGAGTGAGACTGAAGGAAGAATGCTTGAGGTTCAATTTACAGTTGAGGAATCACTTGATGCTGGAATTGATCGCTTATTATTTGGTTTTGATATATTTTTAAAAAAAGATTTTAAAGGACATAAAAGAATGTTACATGTCGATTATATGAATATGTTGGGTGGAGCAGGTGTTATTGGATTGTTTTTTTTTGTTTTTATTTATTTCAAAATTTTCCAATTAGCAAATCGTATTCGAAAAAAATTAGGCAATCATATTCAGGTAAATGAAATGTTTGCAACTCTTTGTGCTTTGCTAGGTGTGCAGGCTTTTTTGTCAATAGGTGGAACTATGCAAGGAGTAAATCTTCGTGGATACATTTTGTTTTTACTCGGGGCCTTACTGAGTATGTCAATTTTCTATTTGCAACAACAAATTGAAAAACATGAGGTTAACTAATTTAGATTTGTCTTTTTTTAGTTTATTTCATCATGATGTTAATTCATTTCAGGATGGCTCTATTGATTCGGATGATATCTATAATATGATCAATCAATCCCCAACCAAAACAATTGATGATATTTATACTGTTTTAGTCAATCTGGTTGAAAATGCAACGAAGGAAGTTGAGGATAATGAAATTGCTTTGACCTTAACAGGTGGTTTTGACTCTCGAATTATTTTGGCTGCACTTTTAAAATTGAAACGGAAACCTATTTGTTTTACCTATGGTGATGCCCGAAATAATGATATTAAAATTGCTCATGAAATTTGTCAAAAGTTTGGATTGAAGTTCCTGCATGTAGTTCAACAAGAACCTACGATTGAATGGTACGATAGCTGGGTAAACAAAACGATTCAGATTGGAGCAGGTAATGTACATTTACACAGAGCCCATCGAACCGCTGCAATAGCCGAATTCACAAAAGAATTTTCTGTAAAGGTCTTATTTACTGGTCATTTTGGAGGAGAAAGTATACGAGGATTATCCTATAATAATTATTTTTCATCCTCATTTTTTCAAAATTGGAATACGGAGAAATTAGATCTATCAGGAGCAATTGATTCGGTATTGAAGACTTATTTCATTAAAGAAAATAGAACAGAAGAAATCATAACAGAGTTAAAAAAAATGAACGTTGGATCATCAAATAAAGAAAATCGTATCTTTTATTTCTTGTATGATTTAGTTGCGAACATTCATCATGCACAAGATCTCCAGATTTATAAATCATTTGTAAATGAAGTTGTTCCTATTTACATGACCCAAGAATTTCAAAGCGTTTTAGCACAGACCCCATATCATTATACACGAAAAAAGGGGGGCAATTTGAATAAATTAAGCGATCCAGCATTGTATTGTGAATTATTAAAGCAACTAGAACCAAAATTATTAAACATCAAGTTAGCTAATGGATATAAACCAAGTGATTTTTTGAATGGGAAATTGTTTTATTTAGGTATGAGAATATTAATTAAGTATCTAAAATTGAATAAGAATTCTCCATCTTTTAAATACAATCAATGGTATATTGATTATGTGCGTTCAAAGGCAAGTGATTTATCTTCAGAGGTTTGGGAGGTATACGATAAAGAAGCATACTTTGCTGCATTAGCAAACACAGATCATAATACGACTGAAGGTTATTGGCATAAATTCTCGAATCCTATTTTTTTTGATTTACTTTTAAAAGCAAAGCTTATTCAAAAATGAAAGTAGTAATCCTAAAAAATGAAATGTCGCATTCTGAGGATAGATGGGTAAAAGCTTGTCAAAACCGTTCGATTGAATTTTCAGTTATTGATCTTTCTAGGCATGATTGGTTGGAGCAAATCCGTTTAGCAAATCCTGATTTACTACTTACGCGGCCTTCAGGATTAACAGCTCCATTCAAATTAATGTATGATGAGCGATTGGAAATTTTAGTTAAAGAACTAAATATCCCATGTTTTCCAACCCTAGAAGAAGTGAAAATATATGAAAATAAACGCTATTTTTCTTATTGGTTGAATGCTAATAATTTACCGCATTCTGAAACACTGGTTTTTTATTTTGAAAAAGAGGCAATGGCTTATGCGGGCAAGCAAGTTCATTTTCCATTGGTGGCAAAAACAAATATTGGTGCTTCCGGAAGTGGTGTGGTAATTTTAGAAAATAAAAATCAGTTAACTGAATATATTCAGAATACGTTTCATGGTACAGGATCTGAAAAACGTGTAGGGCCTAATTTGAAAAAAGGCAAGATTCTACAACGCGGATTCAAATTATTATTAAACCCGAAACGTATTATTTTAAAGTATAATACCTACAAAGCCCGTGCTTTCGATAGTCAAACAGATTTTGTCTTGTTCCAAGAATATATTCCGCATGATTTTGAGTGGCGTGTTGTTCGAATAGGAGATTCTTTTTTTGCGCACAAAAAGTTATTGTTAGGTAAAATGACGAGTGGTTCCTTGAAAAAAGAATATTCAAATCCACCCTTAAAATTATTGGATTTTGTAAAAGAATTAACCGATAAATTTAACTTTAAATCCCAAGCTGTTGATCTTTTTGAATCTTCTGATGGGAATTATTTAATTAATGAAATGCAATGCATATTTGGTCAATCCGATACTTTTCAAATGAAAGTCGACGGAGTGATTGGTAAATATATCATGAATGAAAATTCGTGGGAGTTTTTGCCGGGTGATTTTAATTCCAATGAGTCTTTCAATCTGCGTTTAGATGCTGCTTTAGACTATTTTCATTCTATCAATAAATGATGAAGGTGTTATTTGTTGGCAGTGGGAATAAAACGAATGGTCAACCGAGTGTTTTAATTGTCAATCAGGCTAAATCACTGATAGAAGAAGGTGTTGAGATTGATTATTTTTTAATTCAGGGTAAAGGATTCGGCGGATATTTAAAAAATTATTATCCCCTTAGGAAGAAAATTGCTTCTGGAAAATATAATGTTATTCATGCTCATTATTCTCTTTCTGGAATTCTCATGTCTCTGTCTTCCTTGTTTTTGACTAAACCAAAAAAAGTGGTTTCTTTAATGGGAAGTGATTCTCAAGTAAATGGAATTAAAGGTTCTTTTATTCGGTTTTTTATTCGATTTGTTTGGGATGTGACTATCGTTAAATCTCTGCAAATGTCAAAAGATTTACGAACCGAATCACCTGTTATTATTCCAAATGGAGTGAATTTAAACCTGTTTGTTGAAGAGATTATTCCAGAATTGAAAACCATTCTCTTTGCTGCTGATCCTAATCGACCATCGAAAAACGTTCAATTGGCCTATGAAGCGATTGAAATAGTAAAAAAATGGGATGAGAATGTTCAATTTAAAGTAATCCATGGAGTTTCTCATGAACAAACCATTCGAGAAATTAAAAAAACATCATGTGTTCTTCTTACTTCACTTTGGGAAGGTTCACCAAACATAATAAAGGAAGCCATGGCATGCGAACGCCCAATTGTCTCAACAAATGTTGGGGATGTAGGCTGGTTATTAGAAGGTGTTGAGGGAAGTTATGTTACGAATTGGGACAAAGAAACGATAGCTAGTTCTATAATTAATGCATTGAATTTTTCTGCTAACAATAACGCTACCAACGGACGAGAAAAACTAATGGGATTAAACTTGGATTCTAAATCAATTGCAAAAAGAATCATTCAAGTTTATAAATCATAATTGAAAGGGGTAATTATCATAGAGGGACATGTTCAAGGATTGTCTAATGTTCGCGCATTGGGTGAATTAGGTATTCCTGTTTGGGTAATTGATACCGGAAAATGTTTGGCTCAATATTCAAAATATTGCCATTTTTTTTTACAATGTCCAAATTATTCTTCGGATGAATTCATTCTCTTTTTAGAAGAAATAGCAATCAATCATGACTTAAAAGGCTGGTTGCTTTTACCCTCAAACGATCACGCAGTTTTTTCAATATCAACACATCGCGAAAAATTAGTAAAGCACTATCAATTGATAACGGATGAAATTGACACAATAAATAAAATTTACAATAAACTTGAATTGTTGAATTTAGCTATTGCGTTGAAAATTCCAGTTCCTTCTTTTGAACAGCTTGAGCACCCTCATGCTCCAGTGAATTTAACTTTCCCAATCCTTACAAAAGGAAATAACGGATTAAATTTTTATAAAAAAATGAAAAGGAAGGTGGTTGTTTCCGTAAATTCCGTAGAGTTGGTTAAAAATTTAAATTCTATTCAAAAAAGAATTTCGTTGAGTGAAACATTTACGCAGGAACTTATCCCTTACCAAAAACAAAACAAAACTATTTCATTTACTGCTTTTGCTGTTAAAGGAATAATTAAGACTTATTGGATTGGACAAAAACTGAGAGAGCATCCGTTGCGTTTTGGTACTGCAACCTTGGCAGAAAGTATTTCTGATCCGGGAGTTTTGATCTATGGAAGTCAGTTATTAAAAGCGCTCAATTATACTGGGATTTGCGAAATTGAATTTTTGAAAGATGAACGTGACCAGCAATATAAATTAATCGAGATGAATGCTCGTTCTTGGCTTTGGGTAGATTTAGCCAAAGAATGTGGGGTGAATTATGCGAAAATCGCCTATGATTTTTCCCAATCCAGGTTGATTGATTTCCCAACTAATTATACGTTTAATACGGTTTGGTATAATCCGATTACTAATTTTTATTTCACGATAAAAGGCCTCTTCTTAGGTAAAATAGCTATTTCTGAAATTTGGATGAACCGAGGTAAAGTGAAAGTAAACGCTTTGTTTAAGAAAAAAGACCCTAAACCATTTTGGATGTATATTATTCTTGCTACTAAATTTCTACAGAAAAGATGACCATATTATTTGTAACAGGTCATCCTGCACAAATCCATAATTTTAGAATTGTTAAGCAATTGCTTGAAAAGGAGGGGCATAAAGTGGTTTGGGCATCCTCCAAAAAAGATATTAGCTTCGAATTACTTGAACTTTATGGGATTCAAGTGATTGAACTTAGTAGACCTAAAAAAAGCACCTTTTCTAAAATAGTTCATTTGATTTCAAATTCTTTGAAAATCATTAGACTAATAAGAAGGGAAAAAGTGGATATTGTTGTTTCCCGTGTTTCTCCCTACGCAGCAATAGCAAGTAAGATCAGGAGAAAAAAACACATCGGATTGGCAGACACCGAAGTATCTGGAATCTATGACACAATTTTTTCTAAATTCATTGATGTGTTAATCACCTCTACAACTTTTGGCAGAACATTAACTAAAAATCAACTAAGAATTCCAAGTAATATTGAATTGTTTTATTTACATCCGAATCATTTTGTACCGGATCATTCTATTTATGCGCTTCTTGGAATCCCTCAAAACGCCAACTTTGCGCTTCTCCGTTTTATTAGTTGGGATGCCTATCATGATCAAGGAATTCAAGGATTAACCATTGAAAATAAATTGAGAATTGTTAATGAAATTAGTGTGCTCATGCCTGTTTTTATTTCCTCTGAAGGGGAATTACCCAAAGAATTAGAACAGTTTCGCTTAACCGTTCCATATGATAAAATTCATTCTGTACTTCGTTATGCCTCACTATTTTTTGGTGAAGGCGCCTCAATGGCTGCGGAGGCTGCAATATTAGGTACTCCCTCGGTTTTTGTTAATTCAATTTGGTCTGGTAATGGTGAGGATTTAGAAAAAAACGGTCTTTTTTTTCAATTCAAAAGTAACTTGGAGGAACAAGAGAAAGCCATCAAACAAGCCATTTTTATTGCTAACAAAGGAAAAGAAAATATGGGGTGTGAACAAAAGCAGTCCGAATTTTTAAAAGATAAAATCGATGCATCCGAATTTTTAAAATGGTTTATTGTTGAATTCCCTGAGAGTAATAAAAGGGTAATTACTAATCCTGAATTTATTAAGAATTTTAAGTAATGGATTTTACTGTCAAGAAATATGAATTGCTTCTAAATTCGATGAGGGATGCCGGGTATTCCTTTCAGACTTACGAAGAGTTTTTACGTAACCCAAAAGAAAAAGTGGTGATTTTGAGACATGATGTTGATTTAAAACCAGGAAATTCTTTACTGTTTGCCGAGATTCAAAATAATCTTGGTATAAAAGGGGTTTATTATTTTCGCGCAGTGGCAGCTAGTTGGGATGAGTCCATCATATTGAAAATAAATAAAATGGGACATGAAATAGGTTATCATTACGAGAACTTAACTGTTACCAAAGGAAATATAGATTTGGCGATTGAAGACTTTAAAAGAAATCTTTCGAAATTGAGGAAGTTGGTTCCTGTAAATACAATTTGCATGCATGGAAGTCCTTTATCCAGATACGATAATAAAAAGTTATGGCAAAAATATGATTATCAATCTTTTGGAATATTGGGCGAGCCGTATTTTGATACGAATTATTCAAGTGTATATTATTTAACAGATACTGGTCGAACGTGGGATAATAAGGGTGTTAGTGTTAGAGACAAAGTTATATCCTCTTTTGACTTAAAATTTTCTAAAACTGACCAAATTATTAGTTCATTTCAGGGAAATCGTATGCCTTCTGTTATTATGTTCACGTTTCATCCACAACGCTGGAGTAATGAACCGTTTGAATGGCTGATTGAATTGGTTAGCCAAAAAATTAAAAATGTAATCAAAAAAATATTAATTAGTATAAGAAGTAAATAGATAAAATTAGCTACAAAAAAGGCCTTGATTCATTTGAATCAAGGCCTTTTTTGTTTTTGAAATGGATTAAATTTTCACAAGTTTAAATGATTTTCGAATATTTTCACATTCAAATTCTACAAAATAAAAACCTTGGGGATATGAAGACCCAAACGTAACTCCATCGTGTATTTCATTGGCATTCCATTGCTCAATAGTTTTTCCAAATTGGTCAATAATTCGAATATTGGATCTAAATGTCAGGTCATTTAATTTCGTTAATGTGAAGTCATTATTTGTCGGATTTGGAAAAATAACAAATTCAAATTGCACGTCTTCCGATAAATTATTTTGATTGGTATTCTCCATGTTTTCTCCTTCATTAAATTCCTTTGCAGTGCCATTTAATTCATAGATTGTTTCATCAGGCATCATGGCAGAAGGTGTAGTTATTGTACATGAAGTTCCGTATGCTGACCATCCAGCAGCTGCATTTACAAGGTATGCAACCTCAACTGTATATGTTTGGTTGTATTGAATACCAGCTGAAATGAGTTGTGATGGCTGAAAACGATTGGTCATCGTACTTGGGTTGTGTTCGTAATTACTGAGTCCTGGTCCGTTTAGCCTAAACTTATAATCCAATGCACAGCCAACCGATGAAGAATAAACATTTGTCCCCATTGTTGTAACGGCTAAATTGCAAAATCCAGTTAATGATGATGATGTATTCAACAAGACAAAACAACCAGGTCCCCATGGTTTCCATGCCCCACCAATATACACTTTACATTTAATGAAATAAAAAGTATTGTAAACAAGTTTTGAAGCTTGAGGTAAGTTACTTAATTTAAATCCTGAGCCTACCATGTCAACAGAATCTGTTATTAATCCCAATGTTGGATGTGTCCATTGTACACTGTAACGGTAAGGAGTTCCATAGATTAATGAATTTACATAAATATTAGTCATGCAAGATGAAACAGTGCTTCCGCAAAAACCGGGGCGAAGTTCTGTTGTTGGATTACATTCGGTTGAAATAGAGCAATCTGGACCCCATTGACTCCATGTTCCATTCATCTTTACTTTAACAGAAATGCTGTAGGTTTTGCAATATTGTATTCCAGGGAATTTACGAAGGGTAATCCCATTGTAACTGGATGGCGTGACAACCGAATCATAGAGGTATGTGGCACCGTCAAAAAGTCTGTATTTATAAAATTGCACCCCTGAAAGTGGTACCGAAAATAAGGTGTCTTGCTGCAAATAATTAATGGTTCTACCACAGTCATTTGTTGAAATAGTTGTGGTTGGTACGACCAGTTTTACAAAGCATGAATTTCCCGGATTATCAAAGGGATCAGTGGATAATTGTTTTGTTTTTACAACTACATCATATTGAAGTCCTGCCATAGGGTGGGCGGAAGATTGTGCTGTTAATTCTTGCAATTTAAACGAGTTTGTGAACTTATTTAAGGTAGCTATTGGCCCATAAGTACTATTTGTAACAATGAACTGATATTGAATAGTTCCAGGTACAGGATCACAATAAATATTTGTTCCTATTGTGGCAATTGCTGAATCATTACAAAATGTAGTTGTTAACTCTGTTGGAACAGGAGTCGGTGTCTCAATATCACATCCAGGGCCGTAAGGACTCCAAGTAGCTGTTGTTCCGTTATAAAAAGCAACGTTAATGGTATATATGGTTCCAACATTAATGAGTCCAGGCATCCAAGAAAATCGAAATTCATACTTCGAACGACCCGGATTTGCTATTGCTCCTGCAATAGCATCATAGACTCCGACAACGATTCCTGTGCTTTGATCGGTTACTTGAAAACGATGTCCACACATTTGATTTGTTAAACAAGTTATTGAGGATCCCATACTTGCAATGGTTGTACTGCAAAAAATGGGATTAATTTGAATTGGTGATGTGGGTGTTGTAACTTGGCAAGTGGAACCATATGCACTCCATGTGGACCCATTTGTTGTAAAAGCAACACGGATTTTATAAGTTGTTCCGTATGAAACCACGCATCCGGACATCCAAGAGAAACGAAATTTATTTGTGGTACCCGCAGCATACCCATTGTATGTGCCAATCACAATGTTTGACATATTACTTACCTCAAAACGATACCCAATTGCTCCAGAAACACCTACACAAGTTATATTGGATCCCATTGATGCAACTGTACCCGGACAAAAAGCACTCGATAATTGCGTGGTGGTTTGTCCCCAATTGTTCGTTCTTGTGAAAATTAATATGAAGAGAAGAAGATAAAATGTCCTGATTTTAAGCATTTAGTAGAATTTAGGAATAAAAATACAATTAAAAAACAGGAAACCAAAAGTTTTAAATTAATATTTCAAAAGTTAAGTAAAAACACCTAATGATTGTAAAGTTGAAAAGATCATTGCAGTAATTAATTAGGGTTTTACGATGACTAAGATCAATAAGATTTCTTTTCATTCTTGGCTACCAACTAGAAAGATTGTAATTTAGCTAATGTTAACCGAAAGCATTGAAAAACCCAAGCTATTCACAAGATTATTTCTCAACTCAAAGCACATCTTGTGAGGAGGATGTTTATATACAAAGTTTGATTCATGAATTAGTAAGTGCTACTAAAAAGTCAAATGATGCTAAAGGGATAGAAATTGACCAATTATTAGATGCTTTTACACTGAATAATGCTACTGATCTATTCATAGATCTAAAATTATTGGATCAACAAACAAATATTAATGACTACCTAAAGCAATTAAATAAAACTTTACAAGAACGCACTATTAAAAAAGTAATTGGCGTAGTTTATACACTCGAGAATTGGAGAAGAGATAAAAAAATATTGCGAATACCAATCCTCCGAAAACCAGCTAGTTGGTATTTTTTTATTGTAAATAGAGTCCTTCCAAAAATAGCTTTTCTCAATAAAATTAGAGTAATCTCTAAAAAAAGATTGTTTTCAAATGCTGAAATCTTGGGTAGGTTCTGTTACAATGGCTTTGAAATTGAAAAATTTATTCATTCGGAAAATAATTTCCACATTTTTGTTGTTTCGAGAAAAGAAAATCCGTTGATTCAACCGATTCAAAATGGATTTTTTATTAAACTTCCTCGAATTGGTAAAAACGGAAAGGAAATTCAAGTGTATAAACTCAGGACAATGCACACCTATGCTGAATACTTGCATAGTTATATGATCGGAAAACATGGGTTTAATCAAAATGGAAAAATTAATAATGATTTTAGGTTAGCAGGGTGGGGTAGATCCCTTCGGAAGTTTTGGATTGATGAGCTTCCTCAATTGATCAATATTTTAAAAGGTGAAATGAAATTAGTTGGTGTTCGCCCTGTAAGTAAAGCTTATTTTAACAGCTTACCAACCGCAAATCAACACTTGCGATTGAAACAAAAACCAGGATGTATTCCTCCTTACGTGGCATTAAATATTGGTACATCAAAAGAAGCTGTATTGAAAGCAGAAATGATATATTTGGCAGAGAAAGCAAAAAACCCTTATTTTACCGATACAAAGTATTTGTTTATTGCGCTTTATAATATTATTTTTAAAGGATTACGTTCATCCTAATTGTATGAAAAATTTTACTAGATTTTTTCTTATTTTATTTGTTGTCAATTTTGTTTTAGCAGTTTCTTGCAGTCGTAAAACGAAAGACATTCTTTATTTGCGTGGCCAATTAAAAGATTCAACTTCCGTTTATCACGTGGATTATATCCCTAAAATTGAATCAAATGATTTGCTGGATATTAAACTTGTATCTGCAAACGATGATGCGAGTAAATTATTCACTCCTCCTATTGATAATAGTAAATCTGCGATTTCATACTCATCTGGAGTAGCCGCTCGTGGTGGATACTTGGTAGATGTTGATGGGATATTAGAATTGCCATTCATTGGTAAAATGAAAGTAGCTGGGAAAACACGAAGTGAACTTGAATCTGAAATAGAATCCAAATTAAGTGAATATATCAAGGAGCCAATTATTCAAATTCAAATTATCAATTTTAAAATTACCGTACTCGGTGAAGTGGGTAATCCCGGAACTTTTAACGTCCCCAATGAAAAAATCACTATTTTTGAGGCACTTGGCGTTGCGGGTGATTTGAATATTACAGGAAAGCGAAAGGATATTATTGTGATTAGAGAAGTTGGTAAAAAAAGAATGGAGTTTACAGTTGATTTAACGTCAAAAGATATTTTTCATTCACCAGTTTATTTTTTAAAACAAAATGATTTGATTTACGTTTCACCAAATAAGGCAAAAATTAACACCTCGAGTTACAGTCAAATTTATATGCCAATTCTCTCAAGTTTATCATTATTACTTAGTGCAATCACCTTATTTTTGCGTTATTAATTATGGAAAACAATCTAGATTTTGGTAATTCAAATTCAATTGAAAATCTGACTAAATCTAATTTTCGTGAAATTTTTTACAAGTATTTGTCTTTCTGGAAACTTTTTGTTGTTTTAATAATTCTTGGATTAGGATCTGCGAATATTTATCTGAGGTATAAAGTGCCTATGTATGAGGCATTTGCCTCTATAAAAATTAAAGATAATCAAAAAGGAGGGTCAGGTGTTTCTGAAACTTCTGCATTTGATGATTTGTCTATTCTTAAAGACGGAAATTCCATTGAGAATGAAAAAGCAATTTTAACATCTCGTGATTTGATGCGAAAAGTAGTTATCTCCTTAGGACTGCAAATCGAATATTACGCAATTGGAAACCTAACGGGTTTTACACGAAGAGAAATTTATCAAGAGTCACCTATTTTATTGGAAATTGAAGGTAAAGATTCGTTGATTCGTCAACATGGAAATTCCTTTTTTGTCCATATTTTAACTGGAAATTCCTTTCAATTAGAAAATAAAGACGGGAAAATATTGAACAAAGGTTCATTTAATCAAAAAATAAAAATCAATAAATTTATTTCTTATAAATTCTCTAAAAATCATCGTTTTTCTGAAGTTGCGATAAATAGAAAAATTGAAGTTGTTGTTCTTCCTGTTGAGGCATGCGTAAATAAATGCCTTTCAAAATTAAAAATTGAACAAAGTGGAAATGCATCTGCTATTCTTAAACTTTTTTTACAGAATCAATCCAAAGAAAAAGCAATCAATATTCTCAACATGCTCGTCCGCAAGTATAATGAAGATGCAATTGAGGACAAAAATTTGGTTTCAAAAAACACATGTGATTTTATTAATGATCGGGTGAAATATATTTCCAAGGAATTGGGTGATGTTGAGGAAGAGGCAAAGAAATTCAAAGAAAAAAATAAATTAGTTGATATTGAATTTGAAACGAAAGCAGATGTAAATGCAGGAACAGATTTAAGACAATCCATTGTTAATGCTGAAACGCAAGTTCAATTAAGTAGGATGATGTTGGATCATTTGCTAAATAATATGCAAGCAGAAGATTTGGTACCGGTGAATTTAGGGTTAGCTGATAATACGATTGACCGCACAATTGAAACCCATAATAACCTTGTTTTGGAGCGCCTAGAAGAACTCAAAACTACTACGACAAAAGCGCCTAAAGTGGTTAATTTGACAAACAGGATTTCAGAACTGAAAACGAACATTGAAAAAAGTGTTAAGAATTTAATCAATTCCAAAAAACGGGCATTGATAGAATTGGATTCTGAAGAGCAAAGACTGGAAATAGGACTTTCAAAAATGCCCAAATTTGAAAAGGAATTTCGTTCCATTGAGCGCCAACAACAAATTAAAGAATCGCTCTATTTATATCTTCTGCAAAAACGGGAAGAAACACAAATTGCACTCGCAGTGGGTATTGGAAATGCTAAGCTTGTTGATTCTGCTTATAGTAATGGGAGTATTATTTCACCGAAACGTTCATTTATTTACCTTGGAGCATTAGCATTTAGCATCGTTTTAGGGGTGCTTTATGTTTATCTGAAAGATTTATTTTATGACAAAGTCTATTCAAAATCGGATATTGAGAAATTAAAACTCCCTTTTATTGGAAATATCCCATTAGGTGATAAAAACAAACAAATTGTGGTTACCAAAGGGAGTAAAACAGCCATCTCTGAAGCCTTTCGTTCTTTGCGAACAAATGTTGACTTTATGCTAGGTCAGGTTGAAGGTCGCGGTAAATTTATTTTCATTACCTCCACCGTTGCTCGAGAAGGGAAATCATTTACAGCCGTAAATTTCTCTATTTCACTTGCTCTTTCAGGTAAAAAAGTCTTACTCATTGGAATGGATTTACGCGCACCAAAATTGGAAGATTACCTGGGGAAAGATCGTTCAAAAGGGGTTACAAATTTTATTGTTGATAGTCGTATGACACTTGCTGAATTGATATATACCACAGAAATTCATGAGCAATTAGATATACTCGCTTCAGGTGATATTCCTCCAAATCCTTCCGAATTATTGATGTCTGAGCGTGTTGTGCAATTGTTTCAAGAGGTTGGAGATTTATATGATTATATTGTCGTTGATACTGCTCCGGTAGGAATTGTCACTGACACTTTGCTAATTTCAAAATACGCTGATACAGTTCTATATGTAGTACGAGCGCATGAGCTTCCAAAACGAATGCTTAATATTCCAAGTGAACTCAAAAAGGAGGATCGCTTACCAAATATGGCCTTGTTGTTGAATGGAACATATGGATCAAAAGGATATGGCTACGGTTACGGCTACCGATACGGTTATGGTTACGGGGGCTACGGTTATTACCAAGAAGATAAAAAAACCCCTTGGTGGAAATTTAATTGGCTATTCAAGAAAAGATAACTTCCTGTATAAAAATGATACGTACGTATTAATGCTGATGCATCATTTAAAATAGGTTAATTTTCGATGAGGTAGGATTTTATTTCTGTATATTTGTTACTATAGTTTACTTATGGCATTTAGTTTTATCTCAAAATCTGGAAGAAATAAGCGATTCAATTACGTTCCTCGTTATTATGATGAACGAAAGGAACGCCTTGACATGAAAAAAAGATCTTTTTTAGAAGAAGAAAAATCTTCAGATGGTCAGCGAAAAGAATTGTTAAGAGATGCAATTCATCAATCTTGGAATCGGAGTAAATATGTTTCGAAACAAAAGCAATCTGCAAATTTGCGCATCGTAATTCTCATTCTTTTAATTTTAGTTTTGGGTTACTTTGTTTTTAATGGATTGGATGATGTAGACCAAGTGATAAAATCAGTAGTGTAGTTGATGTCAAATCGGATTAAAATACTTCCAGATCACATCGCGAATCAGATTGCTGCTGGCGAAGTGATTCAACGACCTTGCTCTGTGGTTAAAGAATTAGTTGAAAATGCTGTAGATGCTGGGGCAACAAAGATTCAAGTAATTATTAAAGACGCAGGAAAAACACTCATTCAAGTGATTGATAATGGCGAAGGAATGTCTTCCGAGGATGCAGTTACTTGCTTCGAACGGCATGCCACCAGTAAAATTCAATCAGCAAATGACTTGTTTTCATTGACCACAAAAGGTTTTCGTGGAGAAGCTTTGTCTTCCATTGCTTCCATTGCTCAAGTTGTATTAAAAACAAAACAAGTTGATCAAGAGACGGGTATCGAAATTCATATCGAAGGTTCAAAAATTGTAACCCAAACGGATTGTGTTGTAGCTCTAGGAACTTCTTTTGAAGTGAAAAATTTATTTTTTAATATTCCTGCTAGACGCAATTTTTTGAAATCAGACGCCATGGAATTTAGGCACATAGAAGAAGAATTTGAGCGTATTGCTTTAGCTCATCCCGAGTGTGCATTTACATTGCATCATAATAATCAAGAGGTTTACAACCTTCAGGCCGTCAATTTGCGAAAAAGAATTGTAGATGTTCTAGGCAAATCAGCAAATGACAAACTTGTTCCTATTGAGGAAAAAACAGATATCGTTTCAATCCATGGATATGTACTTAAGCCTGAATTTGCTAGAAAAACCCGAGGAGAACAATATTTTTTTGTAAATAATCGATTTTTTAAAGATCATTATTTTAATCATGCTGTTAATCGAGCATTTGAGGGCTTGATACAACCTAAATTTTTTCCAGGATATTTTATTTTCTTTGAGGTAAATCCGGCAAAATTGGATGTGAATATTCACCCGACCAAAACAGAAATAAAATTTGAGGAAGATAAGTTTATTTATTCTATTCTTTTAAGTAGTATTCGACAAGCTTTAGGTAAGTATAATGTTTCTCCAACACTTGATTTTGAACGGGAAACTGCCTTTGATGTGCCTATGTCGTTTAGGAATCAGCCGGCTATTGAACCTGTTATTCGGGTAAATCCAGATTTTAATCCTTTTCAATCCTCGAACAACTCCTCGAACAAATCGGGTTCTTCCGGACTAAGTCCCGCCATTCGCGCTCAAGGTTTTGGACAAACGAATCCATCCGCGGATGATTGGCAAAACTTTTACAAGATAGAAGAAGATCAAGAAATAAGTCAAAATCACTTAATTGAGCCAACATCCGTTGAAACGGTAAAGGAGTTTTTAGTGAAAGATAGATTAGTATTAACCCCCAGTAAGTCTGGTTTTATGCTGATTGACCGCAAACGAGCACAAGAAAGAATTACGTATGATGAGTTAATGGAGCAATTTGTAAATTCACCCATACATTCCCAACAATTACTTTTTCCGTATGATCTTGAACTTTCCAAAAATGAAAAAATTGTTTGGGAATCAAATCGGTCTTTACTTGAACGTTTCGGTTTTCAATATGAAATACATTCCAATCAATTGATTCTCAATGGAGTTCCTTCGTGTGTACAAGATGAATCTATACATGCCTGTGTTGATTCAATAAATGAAACAATTGGATTTAAAGAAGTAGATAAAGGTGAAATTGCTCATTTTGTTGTGCTTTCAATTGCGAAATCAGTTTCCCTGGCGTCTTTGAAAAATAAAATTGAACCTTCCCTCCTTATCGAGCGTTTATTTCAGTGTCAAGATCACCAATATTCACCAACGGGTAAAAGAATTTTGAATACTTTAACCTTAGAAGAATTAAAATCAAAATTATAATGTTCTCATTTTTAAATTCAATTCCCCAAGTAACAAAAAATATTCTTTTATTGAATATCATGTTTTATGTTGTTACTGAATTATTAGCGCTGCAAGGGATTAATTTAAGAGGTGTCCTAGGTGCTCATTACATTACATCTGCTCTTTTTGAGCCTTTTCAAATCGTTACTCACTTTTTTATGCACGGCGATTTCTTTCACATCTTTTTTAATATGTGGTTATTTGTCATGTTGGGTGGGTTTTTAGAGCGATTATGGGGTGCTAAACGTTTTTTCATTTTTTATATATCTTCTGCAATGGGTGCGTTTGCACTCTATAATGGAATTGGGGTGTATCAAATGATGGAAATCTCTTCACATCTTTCAGGTACATTAAAAATAGATGACTTAGATGCTGTAATCGCTTCTAGTGAGAATTTGGACGACCTAAATGCTAATTTAAACAGCTTTTTGATGTCACACCCCGCCGTGAATTTTGAATCAATTAAAGAATATGTCACCCTCTCAATAACCCCAATGGTTGGTGCTTCAGGTGCAATTTTTGGTGTGATGTCCGCATTCGCTATCCTTTTTCCAAATACTGAGTTTATGCTGTATTTTGCAATTCCCGTTAAAGCAAAATATTTAGTGGGCGCGTATTTTTTAATAGAAGTGTATTTGGCATTCGAAAATCAATCAAATGACCCTGTTGCTCATTTAGCGCATATTGGAGGTGCTTTAGTTGGTGCCATCCTGGTGTTGATTTGGAGAAGACAAGATCGTTCAAATTTTTGGTAATATGCAATCCAATCAAAATCTTATCGATTCTTTAAAAAATGCTTATCGCTATGGTGGCATGACAATTCGACTAATATTAATTAATGTAGTTGTTTTTTTATTCATTCAGATAATTGAAGTTAGTAGTCGTTTACTCTTGGCACAAGATAGTTTATTATCCAAATTTTTAAGTTCCGTCTTTACTTTAAATACTCAGCTCTCTGAATTCGTTTGGATGCCTTGGGGAATTGTGACCAGTATTTTTTCGCATTTCACATTATGGCATTTGTTATTGAACATGCTTTTTCTTTACTTTTCCGGAAGGATGTTTGAACAATTGTTCGATTCTAAAAGGCTTTGGTTTACCTATTTATTTGGTGGTGTTGCAGGTGGTATTCTTGAAATTATTGCGCACGCTATTTTCCCTGCATTGCAAGGTTCTAATGTGGTAATTGTCGGTGCTTCCGGTTCTGTTATGGCTATTTTTATGGGATTAGCATTCTATCGACCAAATTTAACGGTTTCTCTATTTGGGGTTTTTCCAATTCGATTAATTTTTTTGGCGGGTTTCTTTCTAGTTTCAGATCTAATTTCTTTGGGTTTAAATGATGGGGTTGCTCATTTCGCTCATATTGGAGGTGCTTTATTCGGTGCTCTTTCTATTCGAAATATTCATAGTTCTAAGAATATAATAACTAAAGTTCAAAATTTTATAGATAAAATAGTTAAAAGCTTTGCCAATAGGTCCACCAAGAAACAGAGCACGAATCGTTCAAATAGTCGAATGAAAACAGATGAGGAGTATAATTTAGAAGCCAAAAAAAAGCAAATGAAGATTGATGCAATTCTAGATAAAATTTCAAAGTCGGGCTATGAATCATTAACAAGACAAGAGAAGGATTTTTTATTCAATCAAAGTAAAAATGGTTAGTTTTCTAAGTTTCTTATGGAACATTAAATTTTGGGTGAAATTTTTCACGGTGCTAACTTTACTTGCACTTAGTTTTTCCTATTTAGCTCCTTTTATTCATCCTAAAACTCAGTTTTTTATTCCTTTCTTTGGTTTAGCATATCCTATTTTTTTGGCGATTTCGATTATTCTTCTAATTCTATGGACAATCCTTAAATCCAAGTGGGCCTTTGTGATTTTAGGTTTTTTAGTGCTGGGAGGAAATCTACATTTTAGAATGTTAGCCATTTTTTCGGATGATTCTCCACCTTCAGGGAATTCGCTTCATATAATGTCTTATAATGTTCGATTATTTGACGTTTATAACCCCAAACTTAAAAATGCAATAAAGACGCGTAATGAGATATTTGATTACATGAAGAATGAAAATCCGGATGTAATTTGTTTTCAGGAATTTTATCAAAAAGATCGCCCAACAGATTTTAAAACGCGAGATACAATCATGCGATTTATGAAGTTTTTGGATTATCATGAAAGAAGCGCCCACAAAAATTATTCACGTCAAAATTTTGGTATTTATTTGTTTTCTAAATTCCCCATTATTGCCAAAGGTGACGTGATTTTTGACACACAAAGTGAGAAAGATTTCAATTATTGTGTTTATGTAGATATTGTTAAACAACAAGACACTTTTCGGATTTATAATGTACATCTTCAGTCTATTAAATTACAAGGTGATTATTATACCAAAAAAGATCCATTGAATAATATTGCGTCAAAATCTACCATAAGATTAATTATTGAAAAACTCAAAATAGCATACCCCAAGCGTGCTGAACAGGCATTGACAGTAATGAAACACGTGCAGAATTCGCCCTATCCAACCATTGTATGTGGTGATTTTAATGATACCCCGCTTTCCTACACATACCAACAATTTAATTCTACATTAACAGATGCTTTTCGTAATTGTGGTAGTGGTATTGGTCCTACGTATGTCGGTAGAATTCCAGCGGGTAGAATTGATTATATTTTCCATTCAGAGGATTTGAATTCTACACAATTTAAAATCCAAGAAAAAGCGTTCAGTGACCACTTGGCAGTTTCATGCAAGATTTACAAGAAAAAATAGTTTACCACTCAAATGCTTCTGGTTTCATCCAATTTCCTTGAACACGCAGTGTTTGCTCAACAATATCTCTCACACATCCCTTCCCTCCACTTATAGGTGATTGGTAATCCACGAGTTGTTTGATATCTGAAGCAGCATCTTGAGGGCAACACGATACACCAACTTGTTTTAATACTGGAATATCGGGAATGTCATCCCCCATATAAGCGATTTCTCTATCTGTTAAGTTGTGTCGATGCTTGATTTCGTTATAGACTTCTAGTTTCCGGGACGATCGCATATGAACTTCTTTCACCCCAAGTCCTAATAACCTATTTTGAACATCAATTGAATGGCCACCAGTTATTACGAAAAATGAATACCCTAGTTTTGATGCGTATTGAATTACATAACTGTCTCTCGAATGAAATGTTCTAATTACCTCGTCATTAATTAATTGAACGGTTCCATCTGTAAAAACACCATCAACATCAAAAATAAATGTTGTGATGTGGTTGAGTTTTTCTTTATAACTGATCATGGTCATAAGTGGTTAAAATACTATTGGTTAATGCTAAATAGATACTTTTTTCTGATTCTGTAAGTAAATTCAAATGATTTGAAATGGTTTCTATATCATTACGTCTAGCTGGACCAGTTTGTGCCTCTTTAGCATTCATTTCATTCAGTTTTTCGAACGTTTCTTTTAATAAACTAGGAAATAAACTAAAGTCAATTTTCTCTTTTGTAGCTATTGATTGCCCTATATGAATAACGTGATTACTAAAATTGTTAATGAAAACAGCGATGCAATGAATTTTATTTCTTTCTATTGAATTACATACAGATACTTGATTGCTAATGAGTTGTGCTATTGAGTTCAATTTTTTTATTACCTCAGGATGCTCTGATTCTATCAATATTGGGAAGGAATCTATTTTTGGAATCCTATTTTTAGTAATAGTTTGTAATGGATAAAAAACTCCAACCAGTGGGTGTTTAATCAAGTTTATATCAATAGTTCCTGCTGTATAGAATACAATTTTATTTTGCTCAATCTGTTCGATTATTTCGATCGTAACATCATCGGAAACGGCTACTAAAACAATATCGCCACTAATCGCATCAATTGATTCAATGTTACACTTCCAATCACTACTTAGTTGAACAAGCCGATGTTGGTTTCTGCCAATAACGGAGGATAAAACACACCCCGCATTCAATAATCGTTGTCCCAATAGTTCAGCAACATTTCCTGTTCCAATTATTGAAATTGATGGAAATTGAAGCATGATTTATTTACCGTGACATTGTTTATATTTCTTTCCACTTCCACATGGACAAGGATCGTTTCGCCCTGCTTTTGGTTCTGCAATTATCGGTTCCTTCTTTTCTATTGGTGGCAAACTTGATTCAATTGCTTTTTTGTAAGCTTCTGCTCCACTAAATTGAGGAGGGGTTGTACTGCTTGTATTGGAAGTTGAACTTGCTTTCGCGTAATTATTTTGACGTTCTTCTTTATTCGTACTTTGTAATTCTTGCTCTACTGGAATATCTAATTTCATTAATAGTTCGACAGATTCAGTATTCAATCGGTTGATCATATTTTTGAATAATCCAAATGATTCTAGCTTGTATACCAATAAAGGATCTTTCTGTTCGTAACTTGCATTGTGAACAGCTGATCGCAAATCGTCCATTTCACGCAAATGTTCTTTCCATTCATTGTCAATTGTTGACAGAATAACATTTCTTTCTAAAGATTTTGAAATTTCTCTACCTTCAGTTTTATACGCATCTTCTAGATTAACAATTAGCTGCATTTCTCTTCTACCCTCGGTTAATGGAAAAACAATATTCTTGTATTTGTTAGACATTGTTTCGTGCACATGCTTAATTTGCGGAAATGCTTTGAAAGAAATTTTATCGCATTTACGTTTATATTGTTCTCGCATGGATTGATAGACAAGATCTGTCAATGAATTTTCGTCAGTTGAATGAAAAGCACTTTCTTCAATTGGGGATTCGATACCAATTACTCGCAAGAGTTCTAATTCAAATTCTATGAAGGAGGAATTTTTTAGTTTAACGACCGTTGATTCACACAATTCAAAAAACATATTGTCTACATCAATATCTAATCGGTCACCAAATAATGCATTTCTGCGTTTCTTGTAAATTGCCTTACGCTGCGCATTCATTACGTCATCATACTCGAGTAAACGCTTCCGCATTCCAAAGTTGTTTTCTTCCACTTTTTTCTGCGCGCGTTCGATAGATTTTGTCACCATACTGTGGGTAATAACCTCACCCTCTTTGAGTCCCATTCTATCCATTAATTTGGCAATTCGTTCTGAACCAAATTTCCGCATTAAATCATCCTCTAGTGAAACAAAAAATTGTGTAGAACCTGGATCTCCTTGTCGACCAGATCGTCCACGCAACTGTCTATCCACCCTTCTTGAATCATGCCTCTCGGTACCAATAATGGCTAATCCCCCCGCTTCTTTAACACCTGGTCCCAATTTGATATCAGTTCCACGTCCTGCCATATTGGTTGCGATAGTTACCGTTCCAGCAAAACCAGCATTAGCTACAATTTCCGCTTCTTTTTGGTGGTATTTGGCGTTAAGAACTTGATGTTCAATTTTTTTCATTTTGAGCATTCGACTCAAAAGTTCCGAAATTTCAACGGTAGTTGTACCAACCAAAACAGGTCTCCCAGCAGCAACTAACTTTTCAATTTCATCAATAATTGAGGAGTATTTTTCACGAGCGGTGCGCAATACAAAATCATTTTGATCTTTTCTTACAACAACTCTATGGGGTGGGATAACGATGACATCTAATTTATAGATATCCCAAAATTCTTTCGCTTCAGTTTCAGCGGTACCAGTCATCCCCGCCAATTTATGGTACATTCGAAAATAATTCTGAAGCGTAACTGTAGCATAAGTTTGAGTAGCTGCCTCAACAGTTACATTTTCTTTTGCTTCAATCGCTTGATGTAAGCCGTCGGAGTATCTTCTACCATCTAAAATACGACCTGTTTGTTCATCTACAATCTTAACTTTACTATCTAGAATTACATATTCTACTTCTTTTTCAAATAAAGTATATGCTTTAAGTAATTGATTGATAGAGTGAATGCGTTCTGATTTGATTGAATAATCACGCACCAAGGTGTCCTTTTTTTCTAGGTATTGTTCCTTCTCATGATTTTCCTTCTGTAAACGAGCGATTTCTGAACCGATATCGGGTAAAATGTAAAAGTCGCGATCATCTGATCCCGAAACTAAATCAATCCCTTTTGAAGTTAATTCTATAGTATTGTTTTTTTCATCAATTACAAAAAATAACTCATTATCAATTTTTTTCATGTGTTTCCCTTGCTCTTGCATGTAGAAGTTTTCAGTCTTCTGCAAATGAACACGAATTCCTGGTTCGGAAAGGAATTTTATTAAAGACTTGTTTTTCGGAAGTCCACGATGAGCGCGCAACAAGGCAATTCCACCTTCTTCCAATGCTTTTTTTGAATCAATAGCTGAATCTGTTGATTCGCCTGTAATAACAGTTAGTAATTTACGTGCCTCTGTTAAACATTGCTGAACATATTGTTTTTGAGCATTCACCACCCGTTCAATACGTGGTTTTAGTTCATAATATTCATGTTCTTCTCCTCTTGGCGTTGGCCCAGAGATAATCAATGGTGTTCGAGCATCATCTATTAAAACTGAATCGACCTCATCTACAATGGCAAAATGATGCTTGCGTTGCACTAAATCTTCTGTGCTGCCAGCCATATTATCTCGTAAATAATCAAATCCAAACTCATTATTGGTTCCAAATGTTATATCTGCTTGATATGCATTTCTTCTATCTGGTGAATTCGGTTGATGTTTGTCAATACAATCTACAGATAGACCATGAAATTGATACAACGGCCCCATCCATTCTGAGTCACGTTTAGCCAAATAATCATTCACTGTCACAACATGAACACCTTTTCCAGCAAGCGCATTTAAGTATACAGGCAAAGTAGCAACCAATGTTTTCCCTTCCCCAGTTTGCATTTCTGCAATATTTCCTTTGTGCAATACGGCTCCACCCATCAACTGCACGTCATAATGGATCATTTCCCATTTTACTTTTGCTCCCGCTGCGGTCCACTCATTATGCCAAATTGCTTTATCACCAGACAAGGTAATACCATCCTTTTTAGATGCCAAGTCCTTATCAAAATCCATAGCTGTAACTTCTAATTTTCCGTTGGTGGTCCAACGAAAAGAAGTCTCTTTTATCAAAGCAAAGGCTTGAGGTAGTATCTCTAAAAGTGCTTCTTCGATTTTCTCATCGATTTTCACGATCACTTTATCAATTTCCTCAAAGATTTCTTCTTTATCCTGAATTGATAAATTTGTACCATCAGCTTTGTCTTTTAAAACCAATAATTCATCCTCCAAGGATGAAATTTGTTCGCTGATGTATTTTTTTAATTCATTCGTTTGTTCGCGCAAACCGTCATCTGAAATTGATTTTATCTTTTCGTATGCTTGATTTGCTTTGTCAATGAACGGTTGATATTCTCTTCTGTCTTTTGTGTTTTTATCCCCTAATAGACGTTTTAATAAGTCTCCTAACATGTAACTGAATTTTTAAGTATCAAATGTAACTATTTTACCCCACTTTCGATCAACCAATCGGCTAAATTATGACCTGCAAGGAATTCTTTGTAATTCATCGAACGTTTACCTTCTGGTTGTAACTTGCTTATAATCAAATACTCATCAGAACATGGTATCAGTATGCCGTTTTCGTGAAGAAGTAGGTTTTTGGAATTTTTAACCTTAATCCCCGATTTTCTACTTTCCAAAAGTTTAAATTGAACACATTCATCCTTTTGCGTATTGTGCAGTTTTGTCCAAGCTCCCGGATAGGGTGAAAGGCCTCGAATTAGATTATGAATGTTGGTTGCTGAGTTATTCCAAAAAACTTCGCAAATCGGTCTAAATAGTTTGGGGGCATGTTTTAGTTCAGATAGTATTAATGCCTCTTGATTTTTAGGTTCAATTTCATTTTTCGCAATAGCATGAACTGTTTCAAGTGTCAAATCAGATCAAATTTCCATTAATTGTGAATATAATTCGCCAACAGTCATGTCCTCCAATATTTCAGTTTCCCGGCTGTCAATTATTTTTCCAGTATCAATGTCTTTATTGATAAAAAATGTAGTAACACCAGTTTTCGTTTCTCCGTTTATAATTGCCCAATTAATAGGTGCTGCACCACGATATTGTGGTAATAATGAAGCATGAAGATTGATTGTGCCTTTTGGAGGCATGGACCAAACAATTTCAGGCAACATTCTAAAGGCTACAACTACAAATAAATCGGCGTTAAGATCCTTCAATTGTTCGATAAAAATAGGATCTTTCAGGCTTTCAGGCTGCAATAAATTGAGTTGATTTTCAATGGCAAAATCTTTTACAGCACTCGATTTTAGTTTCTGACCTCTACCTGCAGGTTTATCGGTTGCAGTTACAACTCCCACAATCTGATGGGGGGAATGAAATAGTTTTTCCAAAATTGAAACGGCAAACTCAGGAGTTCCCATAAAAACAATGCGCAATGCTGGAATCATAGTATTAAGCTAATTTAGTTTATACTCGCTTTTTTTGCCAATTAAAGAATTTTAAATAGAGGTATGATAATAATCCAGTGACTCCAAAATAAACATATTCAACCGACCAAACCCAATAAATATCCCATTTGAATACCTTGATAAATAAAAACGCTGAAAAAATGTAAATCAAAACTGAACCTATTTCTATACTCATTGATATTAATGTATTGCCACTTCCATTTATAGTTTGAAAATAAACACTTACAAAGCCATATAGAAAGATTGAAATAGACACAAAGCGAAGAATTTCAGCACTTTTAGCAACATAGAGTTCATTCGGATTAACGAAACGTATCAGTGCTTCGGGATACAATATCGATCCATGAAATGAAATTAATAGCAATAGTACAGTGATAATTTGAATGCGTTTTTGAATTACTGGAATCAAATGGAATTCTTTACGACCCATGTATTGCGAAACATAGGTTTTGGTTGTGCCAGCGAATCCCCAAATCGGAACAAACGCAAACATATACAAGGTACGAATGTTTTGAGAAACCGTTAATTCGAAGGATCCCATCTGCTCAAGCCAAGTAAAAAAAACGGTCCATGTTGCCAATGCAGTTAATCCTTGAAGCATTAAGGGCGTTCCGATTTTTAGCATTTCTCTGAAAGAGTTTTTACTTATTCCTAACGAATGAAAGAGTTGATATTCATTTTTATATCGTGTAAACAAGGTAAAAAGAAGTAAGAAGAGCATGCCCAATGCATCTGCTATCGTGGAAGCCCATGCCGCACCTTCTATTCCCATCTCCGGAAAAGAAAAATTCCCAAAAATCAGCAAGTAATCAAGTAAAATATTGCTAAGTGCTGTAATTAAAGCGGCAATTAAAACAACCCAGGTTTTGCCTATCGCCATGAAAAAAGCTTGAATACTTAAGGTTAAAATAGCACTAAATAATGCAAAACTTCGAATTTGAATATATTGCCCTTGAAACGTAGCAATTTCACTATTTTTTGAATAGGACATGACCCAATCCGGCATGAAATAGTAAAGAATCATAAACAAAACGATTGCGATAAATGTAAGAATTAACAGAGTTGTACCAAAGATTTTACTAATCGATTTAGATTTACTTTGACCGACCCTGCGGGCTATGAGTATTTGAGCTCCATCGCTCATTCCTACAAGCGCCATGTACATAGTAATATATAATAATCCGCCATTACCAACAGCATCGAAAGCATGGGTATTGTAGCGGCTAATAAATGACGCATCAGTAATCAACACAATAGATTGAATGAAGGTAGAAATCATTAATGGTAGTGCCACACTTAGAATCGTGCGATATCGAATATCTAACATTAACTAACTTGAATTACTAATCCTTTTAAATACTCTCCTTCGGGATGAAATGCATTTATTGGGTGGTCAGCCGGCTGATGAAGCTGTTCTAAAATTCGGATTTTTCGTCCCGAATTAATTGCAGCGGCAATGATTGTATGGGTGAATAAATTTTTATCAACTACTTGAGAACACGAAAAAGTGAAAATAATTCCTCCGGGTTTAATCGATCGAATCGCCATTTCATTCAATCGCTTGTATCCTTGTATTGCTTGATGTCTCTTATCTCTGTGTTTCGCAAATGCTGGGGGATCTAATATAATTACATCAAACGAATTATCAACAGTTTTCATGTATTCCATGGCATCCGCAACAATCGAAAAATGATTTTCAGTTAGTTTATTTAAATGAATGTTATTCTCTGTTAACTCGATCGCTTTTTTAGAACTATCGAGTGAATGAACTTCGCTTGCTCCAGCTTTCAAGGCAAAAAGACTAAATCCGCCACTGTAGCAAAATGTGTTCAATACTTTTTTTCCGGTTGCGTACTTACTTAGCAATTTTCTATTTTCTCGTTGGTCAATGAAAAAACCTGTTTTTTGCCCAGTAACCCAATCAATTGAAAACCGAATTCCATTTTCTTTTGCCTTGTGTGGAGTTTTACATGTGCCCCAAATATAGGAATCAACGATTCCTTCCTTGTTGTGTAATGTTTCACTAGACTTCGAATAGATTGCTTTGAGTGATTCACCAAGAGAATTCTGAAGAGCCTGACTGATCAATTCAATCATTTGATACATTCCGATGCTATGACATTGAATCACTGCAATGCCATTGTAAAAATCGATAATTAATCCGGGTAATCCATCACCTTCTCCGTGTACGATTCGACAAATTGAATTTTCTTTTGAAAATAAACCAAGTGTTTTTCTAAGTTCAATAGCTTCAGAAAGGATGTGATTGAAAAATTTTTGATCCAATTCTGTTTCTTCAAAAGAAAGAATCCGAACAGCTATTGTTGCATTTTGAAAATGGCCCGTCCCCAGAAATTTTTCTTTGGAGTCAAAAACAGTAACAATGTCACCGTCTAAAATTTCCTCATCTATTAGGTCAATGGCTCCAGAAAACACCCATGGATGCTTTCTTAAGAGTGATTCTTCCTTGTTTTTACTCAGAATGACTTGTTTGTACATAGGGTGCAAAGGTACTATTTTGAGTTGTATCAGGCTTTGTTTTTGCTAGAACAAATTTCAGTCGCAAGAATTCGCGCTTCTGTATCTGAAAGTACATAGTCTTCATACGAGGGAGAAAGAATTTTGGGCGCTTTTTCAAGAACGGCGTTATTAATTTTAAAAATATCAATAAAGTCAATTCTATCTTGTAAAAATGCTTCAACGGCCACTTCATTTGCTGCGTTTAAAAAACAAGCTGCAACTCCTTCTTGTTCCATTGCTCGATAGGCAAGGTCAAGATTTTGAAAAACTTGGTTGTCAACCTTTTCAAATGTTAGACTTGGATAGTCCAGAAAATTGAATCTTGGAAACTCAGTTGGTAATCGATTGGGGTAGGTGAGAGCGAATTGAATCGGTAGTTTCATATCTGGTAATCCCATCTGGGCCTTCATACTTCCATCTTCAAATTGTACTAAAGAATGAACGATAGACTGAGGATGAACAATCACGTCAATTTGAGCTGGCTTAAGGTTAAACAACCATTTTGCTTCAATTACTTCCAATCCTTTATTCATCATGGACGCAGAATCAATGGTTATTTTCGCTCCCATAGACCAGTTAGGATGCTTCAACGCTTGTTCCTTCGTGACTTGCGCTAATTGTTCTGCCGAGAATCCTCGAAAAGGACCTCCAGACGCTGTCAAGTAAATCTTTTCTATTGGATTGTGAAACTCACCGACTAAACACTGAAAGATTGCTGAATGCTCAGAGTCCACAGGGTATATATTTACACCCTTTTCTTTTGCTAATTTTGTTACCAATTCACCCGCAACAACAAGCGTTTCTTTATTTGCCAATGCAATTGTTTTTCCTGCTTCAATTGCTCGCAATGTCGGTTTTAGTCCAGCATATCCAACCATTGCAGTTAATACAGTATCAACTTCCGTTGATTCAACAACTTGACAGATTGCATCCTCTCCTGCATACACATGAATGTCTTCGTTTGCCAAGGATTCTTTGAGTTTGCCATAAAGCGAATCATCCCCAATTACAACTGAATTTGGTTGATATTTAATGGCTTGTTCGATAAGTAACTCAACATTTTTATGGGCTGTTAACACTTCTAAACGAAAAAAATCTGGGAAATTAGAAATTACATCTAATGCTTGCGTACCAATCGAACCCGTTGAACCTAAAATGGCTATCCCCTTTGTTATTGACATGTCTGAACGTTTTCTTTAAGCGGTTAATTGTAAATCCTAACTAAATTCGTTCCATTGAATACAGTTCTGTATTGCCGCAAACCATATTGACTATTGGCTATTGGCGAACCATCATACAAAGAAAAAGTCGCAGTATTACATGTGTCATTTAATTGCAGGAAATTTTCGGAATCGGGGAAAAGAGGCAAAAAGCACGTTCCTGAGGCATCAGCAGGAGAATGTCTATCAAACGCTACAAATTCATCTATCGCACGCCTGTAAACGATAATCCCTCGAGAACCACCATTCACATATGCCCAACCGCCAACACCAGATAGATTAGAATAACTGGGTAAATTAATATCGATTGTGATATCGAACGGAATGTTAGGGACAGGGTTTGCACCATTTTTATTGCAGGATGTACTGATCAGCAATAGAGATCCTATTAAAAAAATTACGAACTTCATTGTTTAAAATTACAAAATGCTTTTTAAACGAAACGCATGGTTATTTTTTTTATTTGCACTTCTGATGGTATCAGCTTGTGTTACTTCAAAATTGACTCCTTCTGAAAGGCAAAGTAAGCAGGCTAATAAAATTATTTCCAAATCACAAAAAAAGGAAAATAGCATAAAAAAACGGGATGAACGAAAATCACAAAAAAGACATTGGAAAAATCAATCCAAACAGTATAAATTAGCAATCAAAAGAAACGAAAAAAGATTAAAATTGGAGAAAGGGAAAAAAGGCAAAGAGGCTAATGATTTTTTTTAATTACTTCTTGGTATAAATGTTCGTATTGCGGTAAGATTTTGTCTAAAGAAAACAGGGCTGCTCGTTCTTTTGCTTGAACTCTGAAAAGAGCTAGTTTTTTAGCATCGGATAATAGATCCACAGCATTCCGTGCCATCGATTCAATATCCCCAACATCTGATAAATAACCTGAATAACCTTCGATGTTTACTTCTGGAATTCCACCTGTGTTGGACGAAATCACTGGGACACCTGCCGCCATAGCTTCCAATGCCGCCAAACCAAAGCTCTCGGTTTCTGAAGGGAGTAAAAACAAATCTGAAAATTCTAAAATATGGTTCGTGTCTCTCACTTTTCCGAAAAAAATAACCTGGTCAATCAAACCTAATTTTCTACTTAATTTTTCCGCCATTTGCCTGTCGGGCCCGTCACCAACTAAAATTAACTTAGCATCAAGATTTCTTTGGATTTCACTGAAAATCAAAATAACATCTTCAACACGTTTTACCGGCCTGAAATTTGAAATATGACACACTATTTTTTGTCCTTCTTTGGCATATTTTGTCCTTAGTTCCTGAATTGCATCAGCTGAATCCGTATTTTCGATTTGAATAAAATTCGAGATAACATGGATGGGCCGCTCAATCCCGAAATGCTTTATCGTATCTTGTTTTAAACTTTCAGAAACGGTTGTTACGGCGTTGGATACATTAATACAAAATCGAATAACTGGCTCAAACGAGGGGTCTCTACCAACTAACGTGATATCCGTTCCATGCAGCGTTGTGATAAAAGGAATATTAATGCCTTGTGTCTTAAGGATTTGTTGTGCCATAAAAGCAGCAGAGGCATGTGGGATAGCATAATGAACGTGTAAAAGGTCCAGTTTTTCATGTTTTACAACATCTACTAGCTTGCTGGCCAATTCTGTTTCGTAAGGTTGGTAATCGAACAAGGGATAATTGCTAACAGATACTTCGTGGTAGAAAATATTCTCATGAAAACTTCCTAGTCTAACCGGTTGAGAATACGTAATAAAATGCACTTGATGCCCTTTTTTGGCCAATGCTTTCCCTAATTCGGTTCCAACCACACCACTTCCTCCAAAAGTGGGATACAATACCATCCCTATTTTCATGTTCTTCTTATTAATCAACAGTTTTTAATGAAGTGCTACTCTTCATTCATTTCTGCAGTATATTCTGATTCAAACAACCTGATAATTAAAGATAAACGATAGATAATAGGAAGTATTTTTACTATTTGACCTTGTTCATTCTTGAGTTTTATTGCGTAGGCACTTCGAAATGGGCTATTGTTCGCGTTGATTATGTCGTAATAAAGGCCAGCAGTCAAGGAGAATGATTTGGCAAGGTCTAATTTAACGCCACCACATAAAAATAGGGTAGGAGCCCATTTTTTAGAGGTTAACTGTTGATAGGTTATATAATTGAAAGGACTCTTTAAAAGTTCAAATTCTGCGCCACCATAAACATGAGTTTTCCCAGATCCAACAATTCTTCCATGAATAAAAGCTCCTCCACCAAATACCCTTCGTGATGTATTAATTCCTAAATAATTTGAGGTTGTTTGTTGTATTCGAAACGACGGACCGACGATTAAATTTTCATTCAACATGAGTCCAAGTTTAGGTCCAATCCCAAAACTGGATCCAAGATTAGAGGCACCAAAGAACCCATCGAAACCAATTTCCATTCCCTGGAGCGCCTGGGATTTTGAATTCAACGAAATTAAAAGCAATAAAATGAATAGCGCATCTTTCATAAGGATCATTTTTAACAAAGATAGGGTCTTTTTTAGTTTTGAGTAATTTTTACAAACATTAAACTCGACAAGGTATTGATTTCGTATCTTTGTTAAACATACTTTTTTCATGAGTTATTTAGATGAATTAAATGCGAGTCAACGTGCTGCCGTTGAACAAATCGATGGTCCAATCATGGTGATTGCTGGGGCAGGATCTGGAAAAACTAGAGTTTTGACTTATCGGATAGCCTATTTAGTGGAAAATGGTGTTGATCCTTTTAATATACTCGCGTTGACTTTCACCAATAAAGCTGCTCGTGAAATGACCGAGCGAATAGGGAAAATCATTGGTCCATCTGAGGCGAAAAATAGCACAATGGGTACTTTTCACTCGGTGTTCTCGCGCATTCTTCGCTTCAACGCTGATCGCTTGGGTTATCCTTCCAATTTTACCATCTACGATACCCAAGATTCTAAAAACTTATTAAAAGACATAATTAAAGAATTGAATTTAGACGATAAAGCATACAAGCCTAGCGCTGTGATGGGTCGAATTTCTTCTGCAAAAAACAATTTGATTTCGGCTGAAATGTATGCTCAAAATGAAGAGATTCTTTTTGAAGACAAACAATCAAAGCGATCAGAAATCAAGAATATTTATGCACGCTACGAAAATCGATGCCGAAAAGCGGGCGCCATGGATTTTGATGACTTGTTGTTTCAAACTCATGTTTTACTGAGAGATTTTCCAGATGTTTTACACTATTACCAGCAAAAATTTAAATTCATTCTTGTTGATGAATATCAAGATACCAACTACGCTCAATACTTAATCGTTAAAAAATTGGCCGCCCTTTATGAGAATATTTGCGTAGTAGGGGATGATGCACAAAGTATCTATTCTTTTCGAGGAGCAAACATTCAAAACATTCTCAATTTTAAAGTGGACTACCCCGATTTTAAATTGTTTAAACTCGAACAAAATTACAGAAGTTCAAAGAATATTGTGGAGGCTGCCAATTCAATTATTTCTAAAAATAAAGATCAAATTCAGAAAACCGTTTGGACGGATAATGCGGAAGGCAACAAAATTACTGTTATTCGAACATTAACTGATAACGAAGAAGGAAAAATTATAGCAAGTAAAATATTCGATTTGAAGCAGTCAACGCCAATTTCATTCAATGATTTGGCAATTTTATATCGAACAAACAGACAATCCCGTGCTTTTGAGGAGGCATTGAGAAAGTTTAATATTCCTTATAAAATATACGGTGGATTGTCATTCTATCAGCGCAAGGAGATAAAAGACTTGTTGGCTTATTTTAGACTTACCACTAATCCACATGATGAAGAAGCCTTGAAACGAGTTTTGAATTATCCGAAACGTGCACTTGGTAAAACAACTGAAGAAAAATTAGTGATTGCCGCAAATAAATACGCAGTAAGTATCTGGGATGTATTGACTAATCCTTATGAATACCACACAGATTTCAATAAAGGAACGCGAGATAAACTGAATGAATTTACGACAATGATTCAAAGTTTTCAGGCTCAAGTTAACCAAGTAAATGCATTCCAATTAGCTGAAACAATTGCTAAATCTTCTGGTATAGTTAAAGAATTATTGAGTGAAAAAGATAAAGGTCCGGAGGAGGTAGAACGTTATCAAAACATTGAAGAATTACTTGCTGGTATTCAGGAGTTTGTAAATACAAGTGATGAGGAAGAGATGAAAACGCTTGCTGATTTTCTTATGGATGTCGCTCTACTAACGGATGCAGATACAGATAAAAACGAAGAAAGAAATCATGTTACAATGATGACTATTCACTCTAGTAAAGGATTAGAATTTCCTCATGTTTTCGTTGTTGGTTTAGAAGAGAATTTATTTCCTTCTCAAATGGCCTTACATTCCAGAACTGACTTAGAGGAGGAACGAAGGTTGTTTTATGTGGCAGTAACACGAGCAAAGGACTCATGTACCCTGTCATATGCTGCATCTCGCTTTACTTGGGGGCAATTAATCACCTCTGAACCAAGTCGTTTTATCGATGAAATCGATGCACAGTTCCTTCATTTTGATACGCCTCAAAGAGGTCAAGGTCGGTCATTGGGCATGGGCTTTTCAAGGCAAGAACGTCCTTTCTCAGGTGGATTGAATAAGCCAATGGGTGCGTCAGGTAATTTAACGTCAATTAATGATCTAAAAGAGCAACGAGGGGGAGAGACTTTGCAAAAATTCATGGTTGGTCAGAATGTTGAGCATAGCCGGTTTGGCAAAGGGAAGATAACAAAAATAGAGGGTATAGATTCCAATCAAAAAGCAACTATTTTTTTTCCACATCATGGAATAAAGAATTTACTCTTGCAATTTGCGAATTTAAAAATTTTGGATCAAGAATAAAATCTATTCAGCCCATTAATAGGCACGCTGCATAAGCCTTAATAGCTTTGCTTTCACCAAAAGAATCCACTTGTTCATGCGTAGTAGCTTTAATTGAAACAGCATCCTTATCGATTTCTAATATCCGAGAAATAATTTCTTGCATGAATGGAATGTGGGGATTTACTTTCGGTTTTTCTAAAACCACTGTACAGTCCAAGTTTTCAACTTTAAATCCTTTAGAAACAACTTTTTGGTAAACTTCAGTCAATAAAATGGTCGAGTCAATCCCTTTGAATTTAGGATCTGTGTCTGAGAAATGAAATCCAATGTCTCTTAAATTGGCCGCTCCAAGAAGCGCATCGCATATTGCGTGTAGTAATACATCTGCGTCAGAATGCCCAACGGCTCCAAGTTCTGAATTTAGTTTAACCCCACCAATGAATAGATCATGCCCTTGCGCGAGTCTATGAACATCAACACCAAAGCCTACTCTGATTTTCATAGGTTATTCTGATTGTTTGTCGGTAGAGGATTTACCGTCTAAATTCAATCGTAATGTAAAACGAAGTGTATTTGCAAGTGGACTTTGTCTACCACTAATTGAAGCCAAATAGGAAAAATCAATTCCAAACATATTATATTTAAAACTAGCTCCAATATTGATATACTGTCTATTTCCTTTGTTTTTGTTTTCGAAGAAAACACCACCTCTTACTGCAAGTACGTTGTTATACCACCACTCTAATCCTCCAGCAATATTGATTTCGGTAAGTTCTTCTACTAGTTTTGAGCCTTTTTTAACTTGGTAAGATCCGTCACTATTTTGAATGTATTTTCCATCGGCATCCGTAAGAGGAGCCCCCGGAGCATCATAAAATGACTGAACCATTCCGGAAATTACCCCTACATCATTTGAACGGCCGGATATCATGGTATACGTTCCGTCAATCACGTCATAATACGCTGGAGTTGGTACTAATAATTTTTGCAAATCCAACGCGAAAGTAACGGAGTTGTATTTGTCAAAATTTGCTTTGTAGGCATTGCCGATTTTTAAATTCATCGGAATGAAATCTCGTTGTGATAATTCAGAATAGGCTACTTTATTTCCAATGTTATTGATTGTTGTTGCAAATGTATATGCTCCTTTTGTTTTACCAATTGACGCGTCTTCATTATAATAGGTGAACGAAATATCTGTAGCTCCAACAATTCCGGCTTTCGTATTTACACCTCCAACCGTAAGTCCGCCCGTTAAATTGGAATAAGCAAATTTCCCATTTAGTCCAATACTAAATTTGTCAGATAAACGAAATGCATAGGCTCCAGTTAATTCAAATTCACTCGGTTTATCATCGCGAATTACATTTCCTGATGCATCCGTAAACGTGATTTCACCCAAACTAAAATAACGTAATGCCCCTCCAACTGAATGTAAGCGATTTATTTTATAATAAAATGCTAAATAGGATAGATGAATGTCGTTCGTTAATTGCCTCAACCATGGAGTATAGGATAAACTAACTTCAGATTTTTCTTTGGCAAATGAAATCATGGAAGTATTCCAATACACTGACGTTGAGGTTGGACTTAAAGCAGTTCCAGCATCTCCCATCCCCCCGGCTCGTGAGTCTGGGGTTATTGCCAAAAATGGCAAAGCTGTTGTGATTGTATTTAATTGCAAATCGTTATCAGAGGCTCCGCTTCCACCTGTAGGCTGAGCAAAACATCCAAATGTTGTTGCAATACTAATGAAGAAAAAGAAAAGTTTGTTCATGTTTTATTTGTTCAAATTTCGCACGCCAAAAACTATTTATTTAAGACAGTTAAGACGGTAAATATACGTAATTCCGAAACTTTTATTGTAAATTATTTCAACAAAACTAGTTTTTCTATTTTTTCAGCTTGTTCACCCGTGTTGTTTTTTACTGATAAACGATAAACATAAACTCCTTTTGCGAGCGCATCCCCAAAGTCGTCCTTACCATCCCACTCAATTCCTTCCGTTCGGAAACCTATAGTATTTACTGCTTTATTTATTGACTTAACAAGTTTTCCAGAAATCGTAAAAATCTGAATTTGTACATCTAAATTACTGCAAGATTGGTTATGTTCGAATTGAAAAGAGGTTCTTGTTGTGAAAGGATTTGGATAATTGTATACGTGTTCCAACATTGTGTTTGCTTTATTCTGCACAATGAATTCTGTTTTTACGACGGAAGAATTATTGTTAACGTCCCAAACTTTCACTTCTAGAGTGTGTTTTCCTTGCTCAAGATTAGTGAATTGATAACGAATTTCACCTGATTGATAAGAATCTAATGCTGCCGAATAATAATCATTTAAAAGTATTGGTTCAGACGAATTACCATCAAGTATTGCAACTAAATCGTGTCCAATACCATTACCTACTGTGTTTATTCCATTTTCATCAAAGGCTTTTAAAATCATTACGGGTGATTCGTCGGTTATACTACCGCTAATAAAATTTTCATCATTGATATATAGATTGAGTTGGGGACCTTCAATGTCATTAATTCCATTTGCATTGATTCCTCCAATTCTGAAGTTGGTATCAAAACCAAAAGCATCTGACGCATCGTTGAAGGCATAATAACTTATTTTACCTCTTCCCATATTTAATGCAATGTCTTTGGGCACAACAAATGTAAAATCAAAATACCCATTGGTAATTGAGTTTTTACCTTTATAGACTACATTGCGCTGTTGGTTGTATTCAATTTCAGGTGATTCCGGATCTTGACCAAGTGTTTTTTGTGTTTTCACCTTGTCAAAAATGGAAGGAATGAGTTGTCCGTTATACGTTGAAAGTAAATTCCCTGAATTATCTTCAATATGCCCTTTAATTCGAACAGTGCTCAAGGCATTTAAGGTATCTATTAGTATAAATGGGTTTTTTCCGTTAATGCTATCGGTTACAACTTTCAATTGAGGCAGGGCGATTTTTAACGCTGGATCTCCAATTAAGGTAAAACTACGTTTGTTCTCATTTTGCCCAACGTCATTTTTTGTTTTCATCATGATTTCACCAAAAGTGAGTGGACTTCCATCGGTGTTTCTATCAAAAACATGGTTGTAGAATGCCTGTCCAGTAGTTGAATTTACTCCAAAATATACCGAACGTGTTGTAGTCATTAAAGCAATTGCACCGCCTGAAGGATTCAATGAAACCCATTCCCCAGCTGATACTCTTTTTGGATCGTCATATTTAGTGAATTCACAGGTTGCGGAAACAAAAAGATGTAGGGCATTGATATTTGTCCAGCTGTTAATTTGCGGAATTGTCACAACTCTTTCTTCTGCTAAACCTACTTCTCCGCCATGACCAACATAGTTCACAATCAATGCTCCTCGTTGAACTCTATCAGTTATTGCATTGTAAACATCTGGAAATCGTTGTCCACCTGCGGTAGTTTGCTGTGGATAAGCGTCCATGTAAAGTTTGTCGCAATTCATTTCAAAATGATTATTCTTGACAGAATTATATTGTGGTTCAGTATCAAAATTTATAAAATAACCTTCCTCTTCATCATCTGCTATCTGAACATACTTCAACCGCCAATCTCCATATGTTAAATTGTTATTTGTATTTAAACAACAAGACCCAGTATTGCTATTAAATAAAGAAGAACCATTTTTCATGTAATGCTCTATTTTATCCACTTGCTGCTTAGCTTGTGTCAAATCAGAAATCAGCAATCTTCCTATTCCTATATCTAACAAATCAGCACTTGTAAATGATTCATTGTCATTTAATAGTCCGAAATAATCATCTGATACATAGCAAGAGATGTAATTCTCACTATTTAAAGCTTGATATGTTAAAACATAATTATTATTGTTAGCCACTCTGTTTTTTGGGTCGTACGTGCCATCACCAAATAATAAAAGATGCTTCGGTGCAGTCCCAGGATTTGCAATGGCTCTATCATAAAACATTTTTGCAAACATACGAATCGCAGTGGCATCCGGACTACCGGAACTAAACTCATTGTAAATTTGATTGGTTGTTACTACATGAGTAGTTGTACCGTTTTGACGATGTAGATCAGCTAAACGCGTTGCTTGACCTAGAAAATCTGGGTGTGTTACAATTAAATAATCTGCTTGATCTAGGCCATGTAGGTTTTGATAATTTACACTACCGATGCGCTCGGGGGTATAAAATGAGGTTCCATTGGAAACAACAAATTCCCGGTAACTGTCATCTGTTTTGAAAATATATTTACCATTTAAGAAGCTCCCAGGAATGATTTTTGGGTTGTTCTTGTCTAGTAAATCCCATATAAATCCACTTTGCGACATTGAATTTATGCTGTATTCGCTAACTATTCCCGGCTGAGCTCCAGTAAGATTTCTAAAATTCATTTGAGTCCCATAAAAACTTAATTTCCTTCTCGTGTTTAAGGTGATGTGATCTAAATATGTCAGAATTGAAGGATTATTGCGTGTAATTGAAACTTTGAGTGGGATATTGGTTTGACTAGTGTAAAATGAGAAGTTGCTTTCTGAACGTGAAAAATCCCCAAAATAATTCATGCTAGATGAAAACAATGTTGTACCACTTAAACTAAACTTTTGAGTCGTTCCTTGGCCGCTAGTGGCTAGTGCGGTAGTTATTTTAATTGGGAAAGTATCCATGTCAGGAATCGAGAAATTAAACGTTTTTTCTAAATCAATATCGAATAGATCTCCATACCATCGTTGTCCACCACCTACGAGATTGGTTGTTTCATTTTCAAGTATTTCCCGATAATCATAGGTGTCAATAAATTTTGTAGCCGGATCAGAAATTGAAGGATTAGATGTAATTCGTGCTGGAGTATTAGTTGCATCGATATTTATAAAATAGTAAGAATTTTCCGAATACAAATGTTGGATTCTCGTAAAATTATTAGCATTATTAGGTTGCCATCGGTGTGGCCCCCAGCCATAAAAAAGGATGTAATCCGCATCATTAAAAACTCCATCAGAGTCACCGTGAACATAAATGGAATTTTTCGCCAAGTCATCGATTCTAGGAGTTGAATTTTTCTCAGGTAGAACCCCTTCACCATTTCCATAAATATTGATATGATTTGGGTTCAAATTACTTGTGTTAATTCCACATGCGTCCAAAAAAGATTTGTCTATTTTGTAAATTCCGTCTTTGGTTACGGCAATTTTATACCAAAAACCAGTACCTTCCTTTAAAACGGAGGAACTGGCAAAATCTTTTGAAATCATTGGCGTTTCTGCATCAATAAGATTCAGTTTTATTGAGGTAATTTTTTTTATATCATTAGATGATTTAAAAAATGGAGCCGCGTATACTACAGCGTAATTTTCTTTTCCTGCTTTGGTGATTTGAAAATTAATCTCTGGGATTGACCCAAGTTCAGGAATAAAGGTATTTAAATACTGCGTTTCCTCAGGAAGCGCATCAATAGATTCAAATGAAATAAGTTCTATTTTTTTTCCATTACTTGTCTTTTCTTTCCAAAAATAAGTTGGTTTTAACCCATCCAAGGATTGATTAGCAATAGAGGGTACTTTTATTAATTCCTGACCATGCTGAATTATTTTAGGTTCTTGCCATGAGATAACTAAATCAATTACTTGTTGTGAAAATGAATTTATAGGTAGAAAACTCAAAATAAATAATGAGAAAATCTTAAGAAAGAAACATTTGGTCATTTTCATAAATCAAAAATAGGTTTTTAAATTCCTCAACGGAAAAAAAAGTTGTTTATTTCACAAAATAGTCTATTTTTGTAACCTTATATTAACTCGAACGTTATAACTAATCGCGTCTAAACCTTATTACGTGAAAATAAAAGTTACTGATATACTGTTTTTCACAACAGTTTTGTTGTGGTCTGCAAGTTTTAAATTACTTGCCCAAGACCCTACGTTTACTCAATTCTATTCGAATCCGGTTTACTTAAATCCAGCACTAGCCGGATCTCATGGGTGCCCACGATTAGCAATGAATTATAGAAATGAATGGCCACAGCTAACGGGGAATTATGTGACCTATGCTGCAGCATACGATACTTACGCTAAAAACGTAAGCGGTGGAATTGGCGTTTTGGCTATGCATGACCAACAAGGACAGGGCACTATTCAAACCTCAATGATTGGGTTGATTTATTCATATCATGTTAAATTGAGCCGTAAAGCTTCCATGATGTTTGGCGCAAAAGCTTCTTGGTACCAGAAATTTTTAGATTGGGATAAGCTAACTTTTGGCGATATGATTGATCCTCGTCGTGGTTTTATTTACCAAACAGGTGATGTTGCAAGGGGTGGGAATCGTGGTTTTTTCGATGTATCGGCTGGAGCGGTTGTTTTTACAAAACGATTTTTTGGTGGCGTGGCAATTAATCACTTGAACCGACCTGATGAATCCATGATTTTAGGTCAGTCTCGTTTGCCGATGCGCTTTACAGGACATGTGGGTGCTGAAATTGCTTTGGGTTCTAAATCCAAGTATTCCAATGTGACTTCAATCATGCCGAATATTATTTATCAATATCAAAATGGTTTTCAAGAATTAAATATTGGTACGTACATAAAATACGGTAATTTCAATGTTGGAGCATGGTATCGTAATCGCGATGCATTTATTTTAACATTTGGAGTGAATACAGGTAAATTTAAACTGGGATACAGCTATGATGTAACAGTTTCTAAATTAGGAAATGGAATATCCGGAGGTTCGCATGAGGTATCAATGGGATATAATTTAAAATGTAGAAGAAAACCAAGAGCGTTCAGAACGATTTCTTGTCCTTCTTTTTAGTAACCTTTTTTAATAATAGACGTTAGTAAGATTCTTAACAAACTCAAAAAGTATGAAATCGAAAGCAATGAGTTATTTTTTTATAAAAAGCAGCGCCGTTCTTTGTGGAGTTATTTTTCTGGTTTCTTGTCAACCGGAAAGATCTAAATCTACAGGATGGCACCACAATAGTCCGGAGAAATTTGGAAGTGGTTTTGAAAAATTCCCAGCAATGGATCAAGAAACAGGTCCTGGTTTAACTTTGGTAGAAGGTGGAACATTCACCATGGGTATGACGGAGCAAGACGTCATGAGAGATTGGAATAATAATCCAAGAAAAGTTACTGTACCTTCTTTTTACATAGATCAAACCGAAGTTTCTAATTTCGATTATTTAGAATATTTATTTTGGTTGGGTAGAGTTTATGGAAGTGTTGATCCGTTAAATCCGAATCGTTATGAGCCAGATGCAACCGAAGATTTGGAAATTCAAGAATTTGCGAATTTAGATTCAATTAAGGACCTTTCAGGAGATAAAAGTGCATTTAAAAAATATGTTGATAATTATAATGAATCATTTACTTCTAATTACCAAGAGGTGTATCGAAAAGCTTTACCAGACACCTTATGTTGGAGAAGTCCATTGTCTTCTATGGAACATTTTGTAAATTATTATTTACGTCATCCTGCATACAGAGATTATCCTGTAGTTGGAGTTTCTTGGATACAGGCAAACGAGTATTGTAAATGGAGAACAGATCGGGTTAATGAATATATACTTGCACGTGAGGGAATCTTAGATTGGGAAATGGGTAATAAAGAGTTGAGTCCTTTTCAAATGTTTTCAACGGAGGCATACTTAAGTGGTCAATATTTTGGTTTACAGCCAGCTCCAAGAGAAGCAAATCGTAATTATTCGTCTGAGGAAGAAACGGAGGAAGAAGTTGTGGAGGATGAGGGTACTCCAGACGAAGTATTTACGCAAGAGTCACAACCGGATAATGGTCGTCGCCTGAGAAATTATAATCCAAGTGCACGGTCAGTAAATAAAGGTGGACAAGGTAATTACGGAGCACGAATCGTTCGTATGGAAGATGGAATATTATTGCCAAACTACCGGCTTCCAACCGAAGCAGAATGGGAATATGCTGCAACAGGCTTAATTGGGAACTTACAGGAAAATTCTGAAAATTATACGGACCGCAGAACGTATCCATGGAATGGTCACTGGGTGAGACGTGAAGAGGAACAATTTCAAGGGTCAATTCAAGCTAATTTCATGCGAAGTTCAGGTGATTACATGGGAATTGCAGGTAATCTAAATGATGGTGCTGCACCAACAGCCCCAGTTGAATCTTTTTGGCCAAATGATTTTGGATTATTCCATATGGCAGGAAATGTTTCTGAGTGGGTTCAAGATGTTTACCGACCAAACTCATTAGATGATGTGGATGGTTTTAGCCCTTTTAGAGGAAATGTATACACAACTAAGTTAACCACAACTATTGGTGTTCAAGACGCTATGAAAAACGATCGAATTCGTTATGACGTTCATGGTATGAAACAATATGTGTTAGACTTTGAACGTGTTCGTTATCAACGAATTGCGGGTAGTGATGGTGCAAATAAAAAAGAATGGAATCCTTTGGATAGACAAGGAAATGGCGTGGCAGAAACGGATTTTGAATTCTTTTATGAAAATGATATAGTTACTTCATGTAAATTAGATACAATTAATTATCCTTTTTCAAGCGATGCTCCAAAAGGAGATTTAATTAATAAAACACCTGCTAAAAAGAATCTGAATTTTAAAATTAATGGAGACAAGAAATATTTTGAAATCGATTCAACTGGTGTGATCAAAGCAAAATATAACATGCCTGCAGGTAAATACGCCATTGTTGTTAATGTTGAGAAACCTGGAACAACACCTTTGCAAAAATATTCTTACACGGTTGAATTTAATGTTTTAGATAAAAAGCCATTAGATTTTAATGGAATAAACGCGAAAGCTCAATCAAAACATGCTGCTGAATCAAGAAAAGGCGTTAATCCAGATCAACTATTTATTTCTTCTGGAAATAATCTAGATGTATATAACATTAAAGGATCCCAGTATAAAAAAGAATTACAATTCATAGATTCAGTTCATTATTGGTTAGATTCAGCAATTTATCTAACAAATAACTTGAGAACAACAGAAGCTACACGATTGATTAATAGAGGTTTGTGGGGGCGTGTTTTTAATGATGCATACATTACGCGTTTATTTCCAAATTATTTGGATGATCCTGCTTTAACTACGATGATTGCAGTGTTGAGAAATGGATTAACAGAATACATTTCTGAAACGGAAGGTCAAATGCGTTATCGTCGTGTAACAGAGGAAGAGAATTTGGGTAGGTTGAATTATCGTAAAGATGATTATATCGATTATTTGGATGGTGATATCGAATCTTCAATTTTCTATCAAAATGAAGCTCGTAAAAAAGATATTAATCTTGGAAAAAGAGATCCGAAATTAGTAATGTATCAAAACGATCATGAAAGATATAATTTGGACGGAACTAAAATCAATTCATCCGAATGGAACAAAGGAACTCCTACAACATTGGTTTCTGATAGAACGCGTGTATACAAAGGTGGGTCTTGGGAAGATAATGCGTATTGGTTAGGTTGTGGTACAAGAAGATTCTTGGATGAAACACAATCAACACGGAACATTGGATTTAGGTGTGCAATGGATCGAGTGGGAAGTCCAACCGGAAAAAATTACGGTAAAAAGAAAAAAAGAAAATCATAATTAGTATTTTTAAGGCCTGTTTAACAGGCCTTTTTTATTTATGCACGAATTATTTCAACTTTTTTATAATACATCTGGAGTATTTACGGATAGCCGTAACGTACAACAATACGGTATGTTTATTGCGTTAAAAGGAAATAATTTCAATGGTAATGCTTTTGCTAAAAGCACGATTGATTCCGGTGCAAAATATGCCATCGTGGATGAAGAGAACTATGCGGATGACGAAACTATATTTTATGTTCCCAACGCTTTAGTTTTTCTTCAGAAATTGGCAAATCATCATAGAAAAAAATTTAATATTCCATTTATAGGAATCACAGGATCAAATGGAAAAACAACTACCAAAGAGTTAATTTATCAAGTTCTAAGTAGCCATTTTAATGTGTTAGCAACAAAAGGGAATTTGAATAATCACATTGGGGTGCCATTAACACTTTTAACTGTAAACTCAACCCATGAAATTGCAATCATTGAAATGGGCGCGAATAAACCCTATGATATTTCTGAGTTATGCGAAATTGCCGAACCTACTCATGGAATAATCACAAATATTGGAGCTGCTCATTTAGAAGGATTTGGGAGTTTTGAAGGAGTTCTAAAAACAAAATTGGAATTGTTCCATTCTATATCCAAACAAAATGGTTTCATTATTATTAATGCAGATGATAAAGTGTTAATGGATAATTTACCAACCAAAATTGAACATGGATTTTATTCAGTTCGTGATAAAAGTGAATTACAAGGAGAAATTATTCAATTGAACCCGTATTTGAACTTTGCTTGGTGGGATGATTCAGAAACAAGGAATGTTGTACAAACGCATTTGTTTGGAGGGTACAATTTGTATAATTTCTTAGCCGCCATTAGATTTGGTAAATTATTTGACGTTCCTGAATGTAAAATTAATGCCTCTTTAGAGGCTTATGTTCCGTCAAACAATAGATCTCAAATTACTGTTACAGTCAAGAATAAATTATTAGTTGATTGTTATAATGCAAATCCTTCTAGTATGCTTTCTGCCATTACCAGTTTTATTCAAATGGACGCATCCAAGAAGGTGCTAATTTTAGGTGATATGCTCGAATTAGGAACGGTGTCTGATGAAAAGCACACTGAGATTTTGAATTACCTCAATGAGGAGAATGCATTATATTTTACAGTTGGGCCTTTGTTTTATGAATTGACAAATAATAAAGCGACCCGAAAATTTTTAAATATAAATGATTGTATCTCCTTTTTTCAACAAACAATTTTAGAAGATCATTTTATTTTATTGAAAGGTTCTCGCGGAATTGCACTAGAAAAATTATTACCCCATTTATAACAATGAAAAAATTTCTATTTACACTAGTTGTACTGATTAATTCAGTCTTATTGTTTGGTCAAAAGATTAATTATAAATTAAAAATGCCTAACCCGCAAAGCCATTATTTTGAGGTTGAAATGATTTTGGAGGGATTCAAAGAGAAGCAACTTGAAATAAAAATGCCTGTTTGGGCACCCGGTTCTTACCTAGTTAGGGAATTCTCCAAGAATGTTAATCAGGTCCTCGCCTTTGATGAAAACAAAGTTGCAATTAAAACAGTAAAAACAGCTAAGAATACTTGGCAGCTTCAGAATGCATTAAAAGGAAAAAGAATATCAATTACCTACCAAGTATATGCCTTTGAATTGAGTGTTAGAACGAGTTTCTTGGATTTGACACATGGATTCGTAAGCGGATCGGGAGTCTTTATGTATGTGAGTGACCATCAAAATTTACCGGGACAATTAGAAATTACACCCTATCGCGAATTCAATGTTATTTCGACTGCTCTGCCTAAGGCGAAAATTTCTGTTTCATCAGATAGCAACAAAACATTTGATTTTTCAAATTATGACCACTTAATAGATTGCCCCATTGAAATTGGGAATCAAGTCGAATTTCAATTTATGGCTGCTGGTGTTAAGCACACAGTTGCAATGTACGGGGATGGGAATTATGATATTGAAAAACTAAAAGTGGATATGCCAAAGGTTATTGAAGCCGAAACACAAGTTTTTGGTGAAAATCCAAATAAGGAGTATTTATTTATCGTTCACAACGTGGTTGATGGTCAAGGAGGACTGGAGCATATGAATTCCACCACTCTAAGTGTAAACCGATGGTCGTATTCAGGTGCTGAATATCTGGGTTTTTTAAACTTGGTGGCTCATGAATATTTTCATTTATGGAATGTTAAACGATTCCGTCCTATTGAATTAGGTCCATTTGATTACGATAAAGAAAATTACACAAGTTTACTATGGGTAATGGAAGGATTTACCTCGTATTATGACGAATTAATCATGCGTCGGGCTGGATTTATGTCTCAGGAGGAATTCGTTTCTAAAATGCAAAATACAATTAATTATGTGGAAGGATCAGTTGGTTCAAGAGTTCAATCTGTTGCTCATTCCAGTTTTGATGCATGGATTAAAGCCTATCGCCCGAATGAAAATTCATCCAACACAACAATGACTTATTATTCAAGAGGTCAAATAATTGCTGCAATTTTTGATGTTTTGATTGTTGATAAATACAAAGGGAAGAAATGTTTGGATGATTTTATGCGTTTTGTTTATATAAAATACGCAAAAGAACTTAATCGGGGCATTTCTGATAAAGAATTTAAAATGGAATTGGAGAAATTTCTGGAAATGGATTTAACCACCTTTTATGCTAAATACATTGATGGCACAGAGATTATTCCATATGGAGAATATTTTTCCAAAGTTGGAATCGATGTTACTTACACGGGAACTAAAAGGCCATCTTTTGGAGCGTCTGTTAAACAAGAAGGTGGAAACGTTATTGTAAAAAGCGTTCGTTCAGGTTCTTCTGCAGAAAAAGCAGGAATTAGCGTCAATGATGAAATAATTGCTTGCAATGGTTTTCGAGTAGATCAAGGTTCTTTGGAAGGAACAATGAATGCGTTGAAGGAAAATGAACAAGTTGAATTATTAATAAACCGAGATGATATTTTGTTTTCTACCAATGTGAAAATACTCACGTATGAAAAGCCACAGTTTTCTTTTACAACAACAAAAAATGAAGAACAAAAGATATTCCGAAATTATTGGCTTCGTTAGTGTTTTAACTGTTTTAGTCTTTTCGTCCTGCCAAGGTCAAATTTACAAGAACATTGAAATCACGAAAAACTGGAATTCAAAAACACATTTTCAAGTATGTGAACCATCCATTGCGATAAATCCATTGAATACGAATGAAGTAGTCGCTGGTTCCATTTTAAACAATTATCATTATTCAAAAGATGGTGGAAAAACTTGGGTAAACAAAAGTTTGACAAGTCCTTATGGTGTTTGGGGAGATCCTGTCCTTACATTTGATAGGTCTGGAAAAGTATTCTATTTTCATTTGGCAGATTATAAAATAACGTCTTGGATTGATCGCATTGTATGTCAAGTTGCGCCAACTATTGATCAGCCTTTTTCTGAAGGTACTTTTCCGAAACCAAATGGATCAAAAGCACAGGATAAACATTGGGTAGCCTTACATCCTTCCTCTAATACATTGGCTTTAACTTGGACCCAATTTGACATGTATGATTCGATGGAACCTGAAGATTCATCAAATATTATGTTCTCAATTTCAAAGGACCAAGGTGAAAATTGGAGCGATCCGTGGCGCATAAATAAATTTTCAGGTGATTGTATGGATGATGATGAAACCGTTGAAGGAGCGGTACCTGCTTTTGGTCCAAACGGTGAATTATATGTTGCATGGACGGGTCCAAAAGGATTAGTTTTTCAAAAATCAATGGATGAAGGGAAAACATGGCTTCCAAAGGAGAAAATAATTACTGACCATCCCGGTGGATGGACCATTAACGTTCCCGGAATAAATCGATGCAATGGATTACCTATCTTGGTATGTGATCAAAGTAATGGCCCCAATAGGGGAACGCTTTATATTAATTGGGCTGATCAGCGAAATGGAGATACTGATACAGATATTTGGTTGATGAAATCTACTGATCAAGGAGAAACATGGTCAGCTCCAATTCGTGTAAACCAAGACAAACCGGGGAAACATCAATTTTTTACTTGGATGACGATTGATCAAATCACGGGTTATTTACATTTTGTTTATTTCGACAGAAGAAAATACACAGACAACCAAACGGATGTAGTATGGTGCAAATCAACCGATGGTGGAATGTCATTTGTTGAAACGTTTATTTCAGAAAAACCGTTTATACCGACTCAATCAGTATTTATTGGTGATTATCTCAATATTGCTGCGCACAATGGTAAAATAAGACCAATTTGGCCAAGAATGGATAGTGGAAAATTATCCTTGTGGACAGCATTGATTAATGAATAACTAAAAATAAATCGGCAAAAACTGAATTTTATTCTTCTGGAAGGAAACTGCTGGCGCAGGAATTTTCAAATAGTTAAAGGCACTAATTATTTTTTTTATCGTCTTATTTTTTATCGGAAGGCTTTTTAAATCAATATCCATACTAAGATAATATTGTTGTTTAGAATGATAGGTCATGCCATCTGCTGAAGTATAAGATGTTTGATCTCCCACTAGGCGCCCATCAATACCATAGCCAACGGATATGCAAAGCCATTTTGGAAACAAACTGTTTTTTGCTAGGTGTTTAGGTGAAAAACTTAACCAGTATGTTTGACCATTGTAATCCTTTAAAAAGCGTTCAGCCTGATTTGAACCCAGTATTTCTGGTCGCAATGCAGCAAAATTAGTTGGGTGATATGAAAATTTGGGAATTAATTTTTGTTCGGACCAAGCCCATTCTTGCGATAAATATATTCCACTACCTAGCGTATTAAATAGCATGTCTCCCCAAGAGAAACCATACCCATTGCTAAATCCATCAAAAACTTCAAGTGTGGATTGATAGCTTAGGCCAACCAAACTCCCAATAATAGCAGACTTTTTTTTCGGTACACCAGCCCAGCGATAAAAATCCGAACTTAATTTTGAAAGTTGATAAGCAGAATATGAATGACCGTATTTATCAACATTTCCCCAATTCCCGAAATCATCAAAAAAATGAAATTTGGAACTTGCATTTTGTGCATACCATATAGGATATAACGCGGCAAAAGAACCAATTTCTGTATAGGCTTGAATTCCAGAAGCAAACCAAATTCTTTTTTTTAATGGTTCTTTTGCGGGTTGAAAAAAATTAGACTGAGCTATAGAAGTACTCGAAAATAAGATTTCAATACTCATTAGTAGATAAAAAACCACAAGATTTTGAAAATGGGGTCGTTTCACAGTCAAAAATAGCTTAATTTTATGTGGAATTAACACAAATTGAATGAATAAGATTAGAAAGGATTGGAATGACATAAAAAGTAATGACAGTTGGTCAATTTTTAAAATTATGTCTGAGTTTGTTGAGGCTTATGATCGCATGGCGAAAATTGGTCCTTGTATTTCTGTTTTTGGTTCAGCGCGAACAAAAAAAGACAATCCGTATTATCAACTTGCAACGGATGTATCAAAAAAATTAGCTGAAGCGGGATATGGTATTATTTCAGGTGGCGGACCAGGTATTATGGAGGCAGCGAATAAAGGTGCGCAAGAGGGAGGAGGAAGATCAGTTGGATTGAACATTGATTTACCATTCGAACAAAACCACAATCCATATATTGATCAGGAACATAATTTGGAATTTGATTATTTTTTCGTTCGTAAAGTGATTTTCGTGAAATATTCTCAAGGTTTTGTAGTGTTACCGGGTGGTTTCGGGACGTTGGATGAAGCTTTTGAGGCACTAACATTAATTCAAACAAAGAAAATCGCCAAAAGACCCGTTGTTTTTATTGGGAAAGAGTACTGGTCTGGTTTGTTATTGTGGGTGGAAGAAGTAATGTTGAAAGCTGAGCATAATATTGCACCAGATGATATGAAAATGTTTTTTGTCGCGGATACTGCCGAGGAGGCTGTTCAGTACATCGAAGATTTTTACAAAACACACATGCTCTCTCCAAATTTCTAAAATCGTTAATCAAGTTTCACGGTTTTAATCTTTTCATTACTTTTGTTCACTATGGGTAAATCATCATTTTTAATTTCATTCTGGGAATTTATAAAATCAAGGAGGTTTTTCAAACACTTGGGATTAGTTGTTTTATTTTATTTAACGGTTGTTTTTGGGACAATGTTCATTTTAGACTGGTCCACGAATCATGGTGAGAAAATTGAAGTTCCAAATATCGTTGGGAAAAACTCGAATGACGCTAAAACAATTCTGGAAGAATCAGGATTAAAATATCAAATTATTGATTCTATTTATGACCCCAAAAAACCAAATGGAACTGTTTTAGAACAAACACCTGGTCCCTCTAAAGTTACAACTATTTTTGTTAAACCAGGAAGGATTATTGGTCTTAGAGTTTCCAAAAAACAAAAATTAGTTGAGGTGCCAAATTTGATTAATAAATCACAACGATTCGCTGCTAGTATACTTCAAAATCGAGGGTTAAAATACATTATTCGATACAGGCCGGTTGCTGAAGACGCTGGAGGACAGGTCGTAGATCAGTTATACAGAGGTAAAAAGGTTGTTTTTGGAACATTAGTTCCTGTTGGTGCTACCATAACGATTTATGTGGGCGAATTTGTTGAGGAAGATGCTGAAAAAATCCCTGATTTATACGGAATGACTGTTTTAGATGCAATTACAGCGTTAGAAGAAATTGGTTTCAAATACGAATACGGTTGTACGGATTGTAAAACTAAGGCGGATACAATGGCAGCAATTGTTATTTCTCAAAGTCCAGAATATTCAAGAGGAAAAGAGTTATCTAAATCATCAGTCATCACATTTACAGGATCCATGAGTCCAGAAGTAGATGAAGAAAAAATGAATCGTTCAAAATCTAATCAAGAATTAATTAAAAAAGAACGGGAGGAATTAGAAAAGAATACAAAAAAGGATCCAGCGAAAAACAATGATTAGTTTTTACATCTATAATTTTTTAAATAATTTTTCGTTTTGAACAAATGAAACTCTTTAATTCAATTTCTTGTTCGATTATTTTTTCATTTTTATTTTATGATGGAATTTCGCAAGGCATGGAGGTTGGTCCAATTATGCAAAATGGGAAACTTACTAAAGTTAACCATGACTTAAAAACTACAGGTTCTACTTTTGATAGTTCGTTTGTTTTTATTCAAGATACATTACAACTTCCTTTTTTTGATGATTTTTCAACCAACAAATTTCAAGCCTATTTAGGGGATTTTAATGCAGTTGGAGTAACATCTGAGTTGTATTATCAGTTAACAGATCCGGTTACAGATCAACCCTTACCAAACAATATTTATTATACGAATCAAATTACTTTCAAACGTAAATATGATATTGTTACCAATACTTTTGAAGATTCACTTTTTTTACCCACTCAAGTTCGCGTTTCAGATTTGTCAATCTTTCCAGTGCAAAACACTTTGATTAATTTGTATCCGCCCTATTATCTTTTTGACACAATTGGTGAGCCATTAAATCTGATTGATACAGTTTGGGTCGTTAATCCTCCCTATTTTCAAGATTCTGCGCGTATTTTTTTTCAACCAATTAACGACCCTTCGAATCATTGGGTGGATTCTTATGCGTATCACAATTATCGCCTTGCCTTAGATCCTCGATCATTGGGTATTGTAACGTTTGATGGACTTGATGAGAATGGATTTCCTTATGAAATTGGAACAACAGCAACAAATTTCGCAGATCAATTAACATCCAAACCACTGAACTTAAGTACTAATACAGCAGCAGATTCCATCTATTTTTCTTTTTTATATCAGCCAGAGGGACTGGGCGATATTCCAGAAACAGGAGATTCATTGATTTTGGAATTTTATGCACCTTTACAAAGCGATTGGAAACAAGTTTGGTCGATTGCTGGTGATACTGTGCATTCATTTAGAGTGGTTCATATTCGATTAGATGATACTAGTTTTTACCATAATGGTTTTCAATTTCGTTTTCGAAATTATGGTTCATTAGCCGGGAGTTTGGATCATTTCCATATTGATTATGTTCATTTGAGGACTTTGTCTGCAATCGATGATACCCTTTTCAAAGATTTTGCCTTTGTTTATCCTTTGAACTCTTTACTTAAAACATATACGTCGGTTCCATGGGATCATTATAAGGAAAGTACCAGTAATAAAATGACTGATTCGTTAATTATAAAATTGCATAATGGAAGCCCTAATCCCGAGAATTATCAGAATGGAGTAGTTGATGTTTTATTCAATTCAGTTCAAGAGAGTTCTTTTGTTTTACCAGGATTTATTTTAGCAGAATCAAATATTAATTACCAACCTAGAACGACTCACGTTTCTTATAATGACTGCTCCAATGGCTACGAATTTGATCGGTTAAAATTGGGTGATGAGCAAATTTTTGAGGTGAAGTCAAGTGCTTCTGCACAGTTTCCGAATTTAACCATTAATGATTCGACCGTTTTCTATCAAAATTTCTCAAATTATTACAGTTATGATGATGGTTCAGCCGAGGCAGCATTTGGACCAACAGGGGCACAAGCAAGATTAGCAATTGAATTTAACTCGTATCAACCAGATTCACTTATTGGAGTTAGTATTCATTTTGTTCCATCTGTAAATGATGTTTCAGACAAACTTTTTTTAATTACTGTGTGGGATGACAATGCGGGTGTTCCTGGTATTGTATTGTATGAAGACAATGTCTTTTTTCCAAGAAATCCAACGTATGTGAATGGTATGAATGGATATCACACTTATTATTTTCAAGACACAATGAAAATCCCCGTTGGAACTAAGTTTCATATTGGATGGAGACAATTAGATGCGGATCGATTAAATGCAGGTTTAGACCGAAATATTGATAATTCATCAAAAATTCGATATAGTGTTGATGCTGGTTTTACATGGCTGACATCTCCTTTTCCGGGTTCCGCTATGATTCGACCGATTTTTTCAACTGCTCTTGATGCTACAATAGGGATTAATGAGATACCTAAGGTAACTGAATTTGTTGTTTTTCCCAATCCCACGAATGGCATTTTGAATTTCCGATTGAATGGGAATGACTATTTTGGAGAGTATAAGTTAATGAATTCAATTGGTCAAGTTTTTCAGACAGGTATAGATAGTTCAATTAATTTATTCGATGTGTCTCCTGGATTATATTACCTGACATTGCCAAAACTATCAACTAAGGTGTATAAAATTATAAAACAATGATAAATGAAGAATTTCCTTTAGAACAGGATCAAGAGGAAGAATTATTCGAACATTTCAAAATCATTGTCGACAGAGGTCAGGAAATGGTACGAATTGATAAGTATCTTTTGGATCGAATGCCAAACACTTCAAGAAGCAAGATACAATCTGCTGCAAAAAATGGAAACATAGTTGTTAATGCTCAAAAAGTTAAACAAAATTATAAGGTTAAACCCGCTGACGAGGTATCAATTGTTTTACCTTACCCAGTAAGAGAATTAGAACTCATTGCGGAAAACATCCCTTTAACGATTGTTTATGAGGATACCGACGTTATCGTGTTGAATAAACCTGCGGATATGGTTGTTCATCCCGGATATGGTAATTACAGAGGTACTTTAGTAAATGCCTTGATATACCATTTTGATCAATTGCCTATAACTTCTAGTCTATCAAAAATGCGTCCTGGTCTTGTGCATCGCATTGATAAACATACTACCGGTACCTTGGTTATAGCAAAAAATGAAGATGCTTTAGTAAATCTAGCACAGCAGTTTTATGAAAGGTCTACTGAACGTAAATATATTGCACTTGTTTGGGGTGATTTAATTGAAGATGGAATGGTGAATATCAACGTGGGTCGTTCACCAAAAAACCGAAAAGTAATGACTGTTTTTCAAGATGAAACCGAGGGGAAATTTGCAGTCACGCATTATAAAGTTCTTCAACGTTTTGGCTACGTAACGTTAATTGAATGTAAGTTAGAAACGGGTCGAACCCATCAAATACGAATTCACATGAAATCGATTGGGCATCCACTTTTTAATGATTTCGAATATGGAGGTAATTCAATATTAAAAGGTACAACTAGCTCTTCGTACAACAAATTTATCGATAATTGCTTTGCTTTAATTCCGGGTCAAGCATTACATGCGAAAAGTTTAGGGTTTACCCATCCAAAGTCCAAAAAATGGATGGAATTTGAAGTAGAATTGCCGCAAGGGTTTCAGGCAATATTAAAGAAATGGAATTCATACACTGAGGTAAAGTGAATAAAAGTTTGAATATTCATTTTTTTTTATATTTTTGTGTGTCTAAAACTAATTTTTAAAATAATCAGGACATTTTTATGAAAAAAACTATCATGCTCCTTGTTGTCGCTATCGTTGTTTTAACATCAAACGCTTTAGCCCAACCAAAATATGTGAAAGATGCATACAAATCTTTCAATATGGAAAAATATTTCGAAGCTTCTAGCAAATGTACCGATGCTTTTGTGAAACTTGGTGTCAAAGGAGATATCAAAACAAAAGGGGATATGGCATACAAAGCAGCTGAAAGCTTTAGACTTACTGAGCGAATTGCAGATGCGAATGCATGGTATGAGAAAGCGATCGAATTAAAGTATTTTGATGTAGTGCCAGAGATTTTGTTTTACAATGGTGAAATGCTGCGAATGATGAATGAAAATGATAAGGCTATAAAAAGTTATAGGCAATATCAAAAAATTAATCCTACAGATTTACGTACAACAACAGCTCTTGAAATTTGTGAGCAGAACGAAAAATTTAAATTAGTTAAAACGAAACACATTGTGTCACATGAGTCAGGATTAAGTAGAAAAGAAATGGATATGGCTCCTATGTTTGCTGACGCAGCAAGGTCATTGGTGATTTTTGGGTCTTCTCGTAAAGGCAGCGTTGGAGACAAACCAGATCCTAGAACAGGCGAGCCTTATATGGATTTATGGATGTCAGCAAAAGATAAAAAAGGGAACTGGCAAGAACCCGTTTTATTAGACAAAGCGTTGAAAATCAATACGGGTGACAATGAAGGTACAATTTGTTTTGACGGACAATTTAAATCTGCATTTATAACAAGATGTCCAAATGTGAAGAAACAAAATCTAGGATGTCAAATTATGGTTGCTGAAATGTCAGGATTGAAATATGATAAAGCTGGTGGAAAGTGGAAGCAAATTGATACTTTACCAATCAAACAAAGTTATAAATTGAACGATTCAGTTTCTTTAGGGCACCCATGTGTTACAAGAGACGAGAAATTATTAATTTTTGCTTCTGATGCGCAGGAAATTGGAGGGGTTAAAAGTTTTGGTGGTAGAGATCTTTGGTCGGTTGTATTGAGTATTGACA